>JASHOU010000123.1 GCA_030038475.1 Terriglobales bacterium
AAACGGTTCCGGTGCTCTCCGCCGGCACCTCGATCAACCACCACTTGTCGGCGAAGTGCGGCGTCTGGGAAGCATCATCGGCGTTATCCCGCCAGTTGTTCATGGCGTCTAAGAGTCCGGCAGGCGTCAAGGCATAAGGCTGGCCAACGGCTTCTCCAGCATCATTTGGACCGATGTTGATTGTCGTTCCAAGAATCACCGTAGTGTCATAAACCCCATTCGGCGGATCGCATTGCGTGTTGTCCACCCAATTCAAAGGCAGCGCAGCAAAGAAAATCGGCGCTTGCCCAGCTAGTCCGTACAGCCCCGGTCCCGAATACGACCACTGACCTTGATATCCGGCTTGGGCTAATACAAGCTGTCCAAGAAATACAACGAAAAATAACTTCTTCATTGATTCTTACTCCGTGAAATCGAGGCTGGTCACCAAATGGCTCCTCAAACTGCGGCAGGGAAAGTCAGCCTGGGCGAAGTCTGCATGCCACTGAAGTTGCAGACCTGTCACTCGCTCCGGCGATCACTGACGCTTCCGCCTTCGCTATAATGTTTATTTATTTCCTTTGCGCGCGCGTTCATGGAAAGGGAACTATGCCGACCGACGTAGTCATGCCCCAGATGGGCGAATCCATTGTTGAAGGCACGATCACCAAATGGCTGAAAAAGCCTGGTGACAAGGTTCAGCGCGACGAGCCTTTGTTCGAGATTTCGACCGACAAAGTTGACGCCGAGATCCCCGCACCCGCCAGCGGCGTTCTGCAGGAGATCAAGGTTTCCGAAGGCAATACTGTTCAGGTCAACACCGTGGTGGGCATAATCGGCGAAGGCAACGGGGCATCCCCATCCCTCCACGCCGCGAAAGCCCCAACGCCGACAGCTGCACCGGTTGCGCCGATAAAAGCAGCTACTGCTACCCCGTCCATCCCCGCAGCCGCAGAAGACGAAGATCAGCTTTCCGATGTCCGGTCTTCACCGCTCGTCCGCAAGCTTGCGCGCGAGCACAATGTAGATCTTGCAAAACTGAGCGGCACCGGCACTGGCGGTCGCGTCACCAAGCAGGATGTTCTCGACTATGTCCAGCAGCGTGCAGCTAGTCCCACGACACCTCTCGTTGCGTCTCCTGCGTCACGTCCTGCTCCGACTCCACCGCCGGTCGCTATGCCCGGTGATCTTGTGCCGATGTCGCAAATGCGCAAAATTATTGCGCAGCGTATGATCGAGTCGCGGCGCACGAGTGCTCACGTCCACGCCATGTTCGAAGTGGATTTGACGCGCATCGTCAATCTGCGAAACAAGCTCAAGAACAGCTTCGAGCAGCGCTATGGCACACGGCTTACATTCATGCCGTTCTTCGTGCGCGCTGCCATCATCGCCGTGCAGCGGTTTCCGGTGGTCAACGCCTCAGTCGAGGGTGACAGCATTCGCTATCACAAACACGTTAACGCCGGCATCGCCGTGGCACTCGATTGGGGACTGATCGTTCCCGTTCTCAAGAACGCCGACGAACTGAATTTCCTCGGCCTGCAGCGCGGTATCACCGACCTCGGCGAGCGCGCACGGAGCAAGAAACTCACGCCGGCCGACGTAGAAGGTTCGACCTTTACCGTCACTAACCCCGGCCAGTTCGGCGCAGTCTTCGGTTTGCCGATCATCAACCAGCCCAATGCGGCCATCATGGGTGTCGGCGGCATCACCAAACAGCCGCTTGTCATCACCGACAAAGACGGAACGGATTCCATCGCCATCCGTTCTGTTGTTCACCTTACACTCGGCTACGATCATCGAATCATCGATGGCGCTGTTGCCGACCAATTCATGGCGCTTGTCAAGAAGACACTTGAAAACTGGAGCGAGGAAGTTGGTTAAAGGGCGTTAAGCGCGGCCGCGAGAACTAGCCGCGGCCTTCATCGAAGGCGATGCAGCCATCGGTTTTTTCACACGAACGTTTTTCATACTAACGGCGTCTCACCACCCAGCAGTAACGGGCCGTCTTCAGACCGCTCGACGAAGTATCGCGCGACATCATCGCGGAGTCCCGGCTTGTTCCCTGTCCAGCGCCACAATCCCTGATAGTCGCGCGCGATGTCGGTTCCCGGATTGAAGTCCCATTTCTTCAGAATTCCCCACCGTTCGCCATAAGCTCGCAATACTTTATTGCCGTGGAAAGCGTGAGTGGCAAAATTATCGATACAACCGATCGGAGAACGTCCTTCGACGTCATTCAGCTTCGCCGCGCGCGCCTGCCAGTTCAACACAGATTCGACATAGGGTTGCGAGCAGCGTTTCGTCTCCGCGGCCACGTTCGTTGCCTGGATCAGCCCAAACGCTTGGTGCCAGTCCGCGCTTCCGAGAATGCAGGTGTCGAGCATTCCGCCGACGGTATCGAAAGCATCCCGGCGCCACGCCCAGGCGCCGCCCGTTGCTCCCGGAGCATGACCAAAGGGAAAAGATTTCGAGGCCGCGACCGGTGCGTAGTAAGTATCCGCTGTGTGAAACCCCTGCCGCGCTTTTCTCGATTTCACAAATTCAGGTTGATGCAGGTAATTCCATGCAAAACTCGTGCTCATGCGATAAGGACGGTGTCCTGTGTAACTCGTGGACGTTTCGCCGGTCAGGTCGGCATAAGTGCTGAAGAGCTGAACGAAGCTATAGTGCTGGAGCATGTGAATCGCCTCCAGCGCCCAATCATGCCGGGTGAAGTGAAAGTCGCCATCCACATAACCGCCGTATTCCCAGTCCGACGGAAACCGGCGCACGCCTTCATTGATTGCGCATTCTTTGATCCACAGGTTCGCGTCGGTTCGCAGCTGTAGGTCCAGAGGATTGTCGCGACTCGTAACCTCATGCGGCCGATCTCCGAACGCGACTTCGACGACATGCAGCACGACATTCGCAGCATTCTCCATGTGATATCGAAAATCATGGAAAGTTTCTCGTCTGCGCTGCCATCGGTACGGGTTGCAATACACCGAAACAATATGCAACTTTTGCTTCTCGGAGTACTCGACGAACTCTCGATGGACATTCGGATGGTTGTAGATCACAAACCGCTCTCCTTAAGCCTGAAAACGCAAACTACTTAAACGGCAGACGATCGTGCCACGATATGACGGCGCTGATCGCAAATGTGATTGCCGCAGTTATCAACCGGTCGATGATCGTGCGCCGGAGGTCACTTTTTTCCAGCGCGGCAACCCGGTCCTCCACGAGCTTCATCCGTCCCGGCTCTCCAGGCAGTGTGAGCGGACCGGTCATAGTGCCACCAGCGATCGGAACATACGCTCCCGAGCCGACGTTCTCAACAGCCTGATCGACATAACCTTTGTTTGCCCCGTCGTTGGGTCCAACTGGAGTCGGAAGCGAAGGTGGCACTGTAAACTGCTTGGTACCGATAATGGTCTCTGTTCCCGCCAGGTGAACGACCGTCGCGTCGACCGCCAGGGGAGCGATCGCCGCGTTCACATACGCTTGGGTCGCGACCAGATTTCCTAATCCCGAGCCTGGTGTCGTCAGAATCTGGGCAATCGTTACTGGCGAGGTGGTCGGAACCGCCCAATATTCTGTTCGCACGGTTCCGTCATCCAGCTGAAAGACGGCTACGTAGTAAATTCCCGCCGGGGTTGCGCCTACGGTCGGAACCAGTTGTGCCGTAAAGGCGCCTTGCGCCCCTAGCGTTACGCTCTGGTTGCCGGCCGGCACGGCATACCCGTCCGGTGACACAAATGACGGCCATGAAATCAAAACCGTGCCGGTAGCCGGCGAGCCGTCCGCAAAGTAAACGGTGTCGTTAATCGTGGTGAGGGCAGGTCCCTGCGCCTGCGATTGCGTTGATAACGCCAACCCCGCAAGCAGAACGAGTACGAGAGAAATCGCCGCTTTCCCCGCTCTCGGGAAACACGTGGTGAATAATCTGCGCATTTCTTTCTCTTTCCTCGTGAGCGCATGCGACCCTGATTCGGGCCAATAAAAAAGCCGCTCCGGCGAGCGGCATCCCTTTCGCATACTCCCTCCAACTCAGTTCTACAAGTTCGAACCCGACAACCTTCCTTCGCGCGACATCAAATATCGCCGTACGCTTTCTACGTATACGTCCGCGAAATCAACCACCGGCCGTCGCGCTTCGATCAGTGTTATGGCCGTGTCAATCTGCCAGTTGAGCGCACATAAAACAGCCAAGGTCATCATCGGAGCCCGGTGTACTCCCGCGGCGCAATGGACGTAAAGCCTCGCCTCCGGGTCATCCAGCGCTTCCAGCGCAAAATCCACACCGCGTTTCAACAACTCCACTGGCTTCGGCAAAAAATCGTCGTTGGTAGGATTCCACAGCACGCAAATTCCGTGCGACTCAGCGAGCGGTCGGTCATCGAACTCGACTTGCATGTTGAGCACATGGGTCACACCGGCCCGCGCTAGGTCTTCCATATTCGACTCGTTCCACACGCCTCCGCCCAGCGCGATTCGATCTGTAATCCAGCTCACATCCATGACGATCTCGGTTATTTGAGACATACAACGCTCAAACGGTATCTCTCAATGCTTCTGATTTTACGTGACCTTTCGACGCCTTCGTCCCTTGCTCAACAGAGACCACTCTGTGTAATTCTATGTTTCCGGTCATCGCTTGGACTCATGCTCGTAGATCGTCCCAAATAATAAAGAGCGCGATTCGCATCGCGCCCTTCGGAAAATCTTGGTTTTTTCTCAACTCTTAACTTTAGGATATCAAATTAAAGGTGAGGAGCGGACATACTTTTGATATTTATTTTTGTCATCGTTTGAGTTACTTGCAGTTGATTTGCGATTTTTTCGCTCTTGACACGTTTCTGACCAGTTGGTCGCCGATGGTAATTCCTCCAACAGACCTCCTGCGAGCAGGATTCGTGATAGCCGGTCGATTGCGCTATGCAAGAGGCGGCGCACGTTTCTAGGTGTGCAATCGAGTAACCGCGCCGTGTCGAGTATGTCATACTCCTCGAGCACATTCATAGCTAATAGTTTTTTATCGATTTCGTTTAACTTCTCGATCGTACTCTCCATGTCGGCCACGAAGATCACGACGTCCTCAAAGTTCCTCATGGTGTAGGAAGTCACGTGCGAGCGAAAAAACTCTCGCCCCAAGAGCGACGGGAGTCTGCCTACTTCAACTGACGCTCTGGCATAACGTCGTAGTAGCGCTACCGTGCGCCCGCGATAGGGCCATAAATCCATCTCGAGTTCGCTGAAGAACACCGGCGGCGGCAATTCCGCCTGCCCCAACAGACACCATACTCGCGCGCTTACTGCATCTGAGAAGTTCGTTTGTAAATTTGTCATGCCCACACCTCCGTCGTTGCCACGCCCTGGAGATCTTCGATTTGGCCAGAGTTAGCAAACTCTTGGCTATGACTATCAATTCCTTGACGATCGAGGCTCCGAGCGTCCATTTTTCGAACACCGAGCAATCGTGCTTTGCGGCGTCCTGTTTGACGGGGCAGGTCGGCCGAAGTTGGAATTCTCGTTAGGCGCACGTGGCAACTGGCACAATGCACACCAACTGTTCTCGCCGGACGCAGAAATAACCCGCCGCAGCGCTCGCAATATTTGAGTTCGACTGGGATTTCCGTGCTTTTCAGCTCTTCCGCACAATTCATGATTGCCTCTCTCCTATGAAACGAAAATGTTCCAATCAAAAAAGGCCCTGGTGCCGATGTTCCGGCCCAGGGCTCGTTCCTCTTACGATGACCTGTTGTGCTATTTAATTAGTGATCGAGTCTTATTGGAGCTTTATTGCAGTCTTGCCACACCTGCCGAGTGTGCTTGGTGGAAGTAACTCTCCTCATAACCGGACTTGAGTACTCTCCCATTCCGCACAACGACGCTGAGACTGCCATTGAAATGAATGGTCTGCAATAACTTCTGCGTTGCAGCCGAGAGAACTTCCGCCGCTCGTACCTTACGGCGAAACTCCCCGAAGCTCCTTTCCTCGTTTTCGTGGGAGTGCACTTCTATCATTGCTGGTATTCCTTCCCGGGGGATATGTGCGTTATGAAGCATATAATTTGCTTATCGTAGAAAGTTTCATCCGGCTAAGTCAATAAATTTGTAATTTTACCTTCTCAATGGATGTCTCATTCTGTGCGAAACTTAGACAGAACCATTTCGGGAAGTTACTTAGTGGCGAAGATAGCATACTTTGCATTGGCCCCAGGCATCACGTTCTGGAGACATAGCACTTTAGTGGTACTGTTAAATATCCCTTTTTTCCGCATACAGTCCCAGTCTGTGAACTGATCCTTGAAGTTCGGCTGCGATAGTGCGCGGCGCCATTCTGAGTCCTTACAGTAATGCCACAGACAATCAAACGACAGTTGCGGCAAACCGTGACAATTTACGCTGCACGGTTCCCTAGCTGCTGGATAAGTTTTGCATGAAGCTTATAATCTCAGAGAACAATCTGGCGTGCGTCTAAACCCTTATGACCTGGAAAATCTCCGTTCTCACTCTGGCTGCGCTTTTGAATACTGTATCCGCTGTTTCCCAAATGTCGTCCACCGGTCCTGTGCTCGACATCTCCGGCATGGATAAGACTGTCGATCCCTGCGTTGACTTCTACACCTATTCTTGCGGTGGTTGGATGAAGAACAATCCGATACCGCCGGATCAGGCAAGCTGGAGCACATACAGTAAGCTTGAAGATGAGAATCGCGCACAGTTGAGGTCTATTTTGGAAGATGCCGCCCGCGCGATCGAAACGCGCGATGGAACGCATGTCAGCGCCAACGACGTCACCCAAAAGATTGGCGACTACTATGCTTCCTGCATGGATGAAGCCGCCATTGAAAAGTTGGGAGCGAAGCCCCTCTTGGCGGAATTGGACCGCATCGCAAACTTGAAGTCGAAACCGGATATCGCAGAGTATGCCGCCACTGCGCAATTTCCGCCGGCGCTCTACGGTGAGGGCTCGCTGTTCTCATTTCGCTCGGATCAGGACTACAAAGACTCTTCCAAAGTCATCGCCGAAGCCGACCAGGGCGGTCTTGGCCTGCCTGATCGCGATTACTACTTCAAAGACGATCCGAAGTCCGATGAACTCCGCAAGGCGTATGTTCAGCATGTGGCCAATATGCTCGCGTTGCTCGGAGATAAGCCTGCCGATTCCGTAAGCGAAGCCGCAACCGTAATGCGGATCGAGACTGCTCTTGCTAAAGGCCAAATGACCCGCGTCGAGCGGCGCGATCCCCCAAAGCTTTATCACAAGATGGACGTAAACGATCTGCAAAAGCTGGCGCCGTCGTTTCTCTGGAGCGTCTACTTCTCAAAGGTTGGCTTGGGATCGCTGGCGTCGCTCAACGTGGTCGCACCCGACTATTTCCGCGTCATGAGCGAGGAGATCGAAAAAGAAAGCCTGGCGGACTGGAAAACCTACCTGCGCTGGCATGCCGTGCACAATGCGGCCAGCGATCTTTCCTCAGCATTTGTGAAAGAAGATTTTAATTTCTACGGCAAGACCCTGCGAGGAAGACAGGAATTGCCGCCGCGCTGGAAGCGCTGCACGACTGATGTCGACAACAACCTGGGCGAGGCATTGGGCCAGGCATATGTAGCCAAATACTTCAGTCCCGAGGCGAAACTGGCTGCGCTGAAGATGGTCCAGGAGATCGAGGGCGCTATGCAAAGCGAGATCCAGGCCTTGCCTTGGATGGGTGCAACAACGAAAGAGCAGGCTCTCATAAAACTGCACGCGATTCGCAACAAGATTGGTTATCCCGACCGCTGGCGCGATTACAGCGGGCTCGAAATCGTCCGGGGAGACGAAATCGGAAACTCGGAACGCGCCTCCTGGTTCGAATTCCACCGTTGGCTCGCGAAGATCGGCAAGCCAGTGGATCGCGGCGAATGGGACATGAGCCCGCCCACAGTCAATGCTTACTACGATCCGCAAAAAAATGACATCAACTTTCCCGCTGGAATTCTGCAACCGCCTCTCTTCAGTGCGCTCTCCGATGCCGCTCCCAATTATGGCAATACCGGCGCCACCATGGGACACGAACTCACTCATGCGTTCGACGACGAAGGCAGTCAGTTTGACTCCCAGGGAAATTTGCGCAACTGGTGGACGGAAGCCGATCGCAAACAATTTGAGCAACGCGCCCAATGTGTCGTTGACCAATACTCCAGCTACACCATCATTGATGACATAAAGATCAGCGGTAAGCTGACCAATGGCGAGGATCTAGCGGATCTGGGCGGAACGCTCCTCGCGTATCTGGCGTGGAAGGAAGACACGAAGGATCAAAAGCTGCAGCCCCTGGACGGACTGACGCCGGAACAGCGCTTTTTTGTTGCCTATGGGCAGAGCTGGTGCACCAACGAGCGCGATGAGGAAAAGCGCCTGCGCGCGACTGTCGATCCTCACTCGCCCGAAAAATATCGCACGAACGGTGTGGTTTCCGACATGAAGGAATTTCGCGACGCATTCCACTGCAAGCCGGGGCAACCCATGGTCCGTGAAAACGCTTGCCGCGTCTGGTAGCCGCATAGCCCGCGGACCGGGCTAGGCGTCTCTCGGGAAATTGTCAGCCGCGCTCGAAAGCGTGCTTTTCTTCCAACTGTCGAAGTGCTTCGGCCATTTCCGATTCGAAACGGTGCTTCTGATCCATCAGCGCCGGAAGTGCAGCAGCGTAACACCGCTCGAGCCTAAGCAGGCCTTTCCGAGCGAGTCCGCCTGCGATCTCAGCGATGTGATCGGTATTACTGTCAAGATAAAGCGCCTCAGTCGGGTCACCCAGCCACACATCTCCACCGAGCAGATGCGTCTGCCAGTAGACTTTGCGTTCGATCAGGCACGAGATCTCTTCGTCGCTGGCATGGCCAAAAACCCACTGCCTGAGTTTGAAGTTGTAATGCCGGCTAGAGAATGGCAGCGGCACCAGCTTGCTCGATTTTGCAAACTCGATCTGTTTGTGGTCGACCTCTTTCCGCAGCGCATTGATGACCGGACCCTCTGTGTCTTTCGCTTCGAGTGAGGGCAACACTTCTCGCAGCGTGGCGGAAAGATTTACCGCCACCAGCGCGCGCAGGCCGTCGGAATTTTCCAGCCTGATTACCGCGTGCAGAACATCAAAGTCCGAACCCGAAGTGGCATGGCGAAAAGGCCAGTCCAACTCGAAACTCAGTGGCAGGCCGCTGCGGGTTACGTAGATTGTCTTCAATGTCGAAGTCAATGAGCTCATGGCCGGTTCATGCCGAATCAATTTTACCCATTCTGCTGCGACGCTGTGGAAACGCATCATGGTCGTCTCGCAATCACGCCAGACGCATCAGCCCATACAGGTTGAACATGGCGGATCCGGCCAACAATGCAATCAGACAGGCTTTGACGAACAGGCCGGCGCGACTCTCCAGCAAGTCTGCGAACACGCCGCTAACGAAGACAAAAAGAAAAGCGAGTGTGGTGAGATAAAATCCACGTCCCGAAAAAGTGGAAGCGCCGAGCGCAAGGATCAGCAACAGTACCCAGATCAGCAGAGGCGCGGTGTTGCCGAAATAGCGTGTGCGTCCCCAGGCTCCATAAGCGACCATCGCCGCAGGCAAGGCGAGCAACAGCGCGGGGCTGCCGAGCAAAATTGTTTGCAGTGCCTTGCGATAGGAAACCGCTAGACCAAACGCCGCAGGTTCGAAGTCGATCCACTTCCCGTGCACCATTCCTTGCCAGAACAATCCCGGCTCACAAAAATACGCGGCAAACAACAGCACTGCGGCGACTGCGATTGCCATGATCCAGATTGCAATCACCGCACGCGGACGCACCGGAGCCACCCAAAACATGATGGGCAAAATCGCCAGTGCTAATACTCCCAGCGAAAACTGGTTACCTGCGGCTAGGGCAAGCGACAAACCCAGAAGTAGAATGCGTCGTCCATTCCAGAACACAACTTCCCTCGGAGCATAGAGCGTGTGCGCGACGGCAATGGCGGTGAAGACCGTCCCGAATGCTCCCCAGACCGCGCCCATTTCCGCCACACTCTCCCTGCCGGCGACATTCACGATCATCGCGGGGGAAAAGCAGTAGAGGGCGAGCGCGATATAGCCTCCGGCATTGCCGTAAAGCCTGCGCGCAACGTACCAAAGCGAGGCTCCGAGCATAACGCCGAAGAACAGTTGCGGGGCCGCAGCCAGCAACGGCTGCAGCGAGTTCGGCAGCCACGAACCGGGACGCATCAGTAGCGGCGCAGCAGCAATGAGATAGTAAAGCGGCGAGCGATCCTGATCGTAACCGTCGCGAACGCGCAAATGTCCTTCGCGTCCGGTGGAGGGCAAGCCGGTGACAGCTTCCGAGCGCAACGATTCCGGAGTTCCTGCGATCGGCCCGCCTTCCCACTGCTGCAGCCCTTGATACATACGCAGAGCCTGATCGGAGTCCGGTATCGCACTTTGCAACGTCTGCACGCGAATCAGCCAAACACACTGCAAAAGAAAGACAAAGAGCAGCGCAGCCGCGGCAAATTGCGGAGCCCGAATATCCTCCGAATTGAGAACGTGACGCAACATTGGCGCAACAGAGAGAACGAAGTGTTTTACCATGTCCGAGATAGCGTTGGGCAACTAAAGATGGATTTCGAACAACTGCCGGCTTCCGGAGAACCAGAATCACCGCAGCCGATCGCCGATAATGACGAGGCAAAGCAAAATGCGCTAGCTTCTGCTTCGCCGCTTCCACCATCGTCACTCCATCGGCGTCGCGAGTCTCCTTTGCGCGATGTGTTCCTCAGTCCCACCGGGCTCTATCCGGGAACGCGCTGGCTGATCTACTTGGCAATGGCGTTTGTCGTCTTCCAGGTGGAAGGGTGGCTGATCGCATCGCTGCACTCGCAGGTCAACCTTTATTGGTGGCGAATGATGGTCGAAGCCAGCATGATGCTCGCGGCAATCTTACCGGGTTTTGCGATGGCCCGGATCGAAGGTTGTGCGTTCGGCGATTTCGGCCTGCCTGCGCGGCGAGCGTTTGGGCGGAACTTCTGGGTGGGGACGTTATGGGGAATCGCCTCGCTCAGCATACTGATGCTGGCATTACGAATCGCAGGAGTGTTTCGATTCGAGGCGTTGTCGCTGCATGGTTTGTTCGTCTGGAAATTCGGCGCATATTACGCTGTGTTCTTCCTGTTCACCGGATTCTTCGAAGAATTTCTTGTTCGCGGCTACTCGCTGTGGGTGCTCGCGCGCGGGATGAATTTTTGGCCGGCAGCGGCTCTCCTATCGGTTTCGTTCGGTGCGATTCACAGCGCGAATTCAGGCGAAGCGAAAACTGGGCTTGTCGCCGCTGGACTGCTCGGATTTTTTCTCTGCCTCACGTTAAGACGCACCGGCGACCTGTGGTGGGCGGTTGGCTTTCACATGGCCTGGGATTGGGGCGAAACTTACCTCTATTCCGTTCCAGACAGCGGCGCGATTCTACCCGGGCATCTGCTCAACTCCAGCTTGCGCGGCCCCGAGTGGCTCGCCGGAGGTTCGGTCGGCCCCGAAGGTAGCTATCTGGTTTTTGCCCTCATCGGAGCGCTCTGGTTTTTATTTGACAGGGCCTATCCGGAGGTGAAGTACGCAGTGCCGCAGCCGGCAAGAATCTGATGCACTCGGATCGGCAGCGCGCGTTTCTGAGGAACTTCCTGGACAGAGATACCTAAATATCCAGATTCTTCACATCCAGCGCGTTGTCTTCGATAAACTTCCTGCGCGACTCGACGTCTTCGCCCATTAGCGTAGTGAAGATGTTCTCCGACGCCGCTATGTCTTCCAGCCGAACTTGCAGCAGGGTCCGGCGCTCAGGGTCCATGGTGGTTTCCCAAAGCTGCTCGGCCGACATTTCTCCCAGTCCTTTGTAGCGCTGGATGATGTACTCCTTGCGGCCTTCGTTTAACACGTAATCGAAGAGTTCGCGCGCGGTTGACTTTTCCACGATCTCGGGAGCTTTGGAAGTGGCGCGCCGGGCCGGAGCTTTGGCGTTTTTCTTTTCCGCCTGGTCGGTTTCCGCAACCTCTGCGCTCGCCGTCTCTTCGTTTTCGGCTTCTACTTCTTCGCCATTTTTCTCGTCTGCCGACGCCACGGACTTCGCAGCCTTCGGCAGGCTTTCAATCACGAATGGAGGCTCAAGATACTGCTCGATCTGTTTGAACTTGGTGATGAGCTGGCGGCATTCGGGCGTGGAGGCAAGCTCCCAGTTAACGATGTGTTCGGCGCCCTGCGCGTTGACGAAAATCACCTCCCAAAGGTTGTGTTCTTCATCGAAGCGGGCTTCCACACTCTTCAACTTCAGGTCCTTTTGCAGGCGCTTGATTTCTTTTTCGAGCTTCTCGATTTTTTTCGGCGGATTGTTTTTGTCGCCCTCAAAATCAGCACGCTTGGCTAAGTCGAGCTTGGGCAGCAACGCGGCGATTGCCTCCGCGCGCAGTCGCTGATTGAGCTTGTCGAAGAATCCGAGATACTCATTGAGCACTCCCATGAATTTGGTGAGGGCCGCGCCCTCGAGTTTGGCTGCGCTTTCTCCGTAGCGGACGACGACGCTCTCGCTGGCGCGCTTGACCATCACTTTGACGAATTCGTGTTCGTTCTTGATGTACTGGTGCGACTTGCCTTTCCGGATGCCAAACAGCGGGGGCTGCGCAATATAGACGTGGCTGCGCTTGATGAGCTCCTGCATGTGGCGGAAGAAAAATGTGAGCAGCAGTGTGCGGATGTGCGAGCCGTCCACGTCGGCGTCGGTCATGAGGATGACTTTGCCGTAGCGCACTTTGCTGGGATCGAAATCTTCTTTTGAAATGCCGGTGCCGAGCGCGGTGATCATGGCGCGAATTTCTTCGTGCGCCAGCATTTTGTCGTAGCGCGCTTTTTCGACGTTCAGAATCTTTCCCTTGAGCGGAAGAATCGCCTGAAAGCGGCGGTCGCGTCCCTGTTTGGCCGTGCCGCCGGCGGATTCGCCCTCGACGAGGAAAAGTTCACAACGATTGGGATCGCGCTCCGAGCAATCCGCCAACTTCCCCGGCAACCCTCCACCGTCGAGCGCCCCTTTGCGGCGGGTTAGATCGCGGGCTTTGCGGGCCGCCTCCCGCGCGCGGGCGGCGTCGATCGCTTTATTGATGATCTTCTTCGCAACGGCCGTGTTCTGTTCGAAAAATGCTCCCAGCTTTTCGTTGACGACCGCTTGTACGATGCCAGCGATGTCGGAGTTGAGTTTGCCTTTCGTCTGGCCTTCGAACTGGGGCTGCGGCAGCTTCACGCTGATGACCGCGACCAAACCTTCGCGGACGTCATCGCCCGTAAGATTCTCTTTTACGTCTTTGAACAGGCCCATCTGCTGCCCGGCATAGTTGATCGTGCGGGTGAGTGCTGTGCGGAAGCCGGAAAGATGCGTGCCGCCGTCGACCGTATTGATGTTGTTGGCGAAGCTGAAGACGGATTCGGAATACGCGTCGTTGTACTGAAGGCCGATTTCGATGTGGACCTGATCCTTGTCCGCTTCCATGTAGATCGGCTTCTCGTGCAGCGTCTGCTTGCCGCGGTTAAGGTGCTTAATGAACTCGGCAATGCCACCGTTGTACTTGAACTCAGCGCGTTTGGCCTCGCCCGTTTTCGAGTCGGTCTGGCGCTCGTCCGTTAGCGTAATGATCAAGCCTTTGTTGAGAAAGGCGAGTTCGCGCAGCCGCTGCGAGAGCGTGTCGAAGTTGTAATCGGTGACGGTAAAGATCTCGCGGTCTGGCAGAAAGTGAACCTTCGTTCCCGTCTTCACCTTGGCGGCGCCCGTTTTTTTCAGCTTGCTCGTGGGCTCGCCTTTGCGGTACGTCTGCTCCCAGGTAAAACCGTCGCGCCAGATTTCGAGTTCGAGTTCATGGCTGAGCGCGTTGACACAGCTCACACCCACACCGTGAAGGCCACCAGAAACCTTGTAGGAGTTGGTATCGAATTTTCCGCCGGCGTGCAGAGTGGTCATTACCACTTGCGCTGCAGGAACTTTTTCCCCCTCGATATCCATGTTATCGACGGGAATGCCGCGGCCGTTATCCACGACTGTGATGGAGTTATCGAGATGGATGGTGACCTCGATCTTATCGGCGTGCCCGGCGAGCGCTTCATCGACCGAATTGTCGACCACCTCGTAAACCAGATGATGCAGCCCGAGCTCGCCCGTCGATCCTATGTACATGGCAGGACGCAAGCGGACCGCTTCCATGCCGCCGAGGACCTTGATCGAGTCGGCTGTGTAGTCCCCGTTGGCGGGTTTGCCATTCTTGGCTTTCGCATCGTTATTCTTTGCGTCGGCGCTTTTTGCGTCGAGTTTCATGTTAATAAGATCGGCTTGAAGCTCTTTTGTGGCCATGCTGTTTCGCGTCTCGATGGAGGGCCGATTCCGGGACGGTTCGGGTGACCTCAACTTATTGAATTTTCTACTATTTAGCGATAGCTGCGCTACTTCTATTCTAGCACAAAATTAGGCGATTTCGAGAGCGGAACCGTGACCGTAAACGTTGGGTTTTGTGGTGGTTAGGAAGCCCGGTTGAGAATGTGAAACTGGCAGGTCATGCAGGCTGGAGAAAGCCCAAAAAAAAACTGGAGCACAGGATCTAGATCTCGGCTAACAGTCGTTAATGCGCGCGCGATGATGCTGGGCCGAAATGCAGGCCGTCCATCAGTTCGTCGAGTTCATCGTCGCTCGACGCGATGAACGTGAACGACACGATCTGGCCCTTGGCCAGTAGAACCAGCGTGCACTGGTGCATGGTGAGCTTGTCGCTGATAGCTTTGGCAAAATCGGCGCGCAGCAAATGCCGGGAGTCTTCATCGACCGCATACGGTTCACCTTCGACTTTGAAACCTTTGGCGGTGACGATTTCAGTTAGCGCACCGGCATAGTCTTCCGCTTTTTTGAGCCCTGGATAGGACGCCGCGCTCTCGGAGGCAATCACGACCGCAGAGTTGATCGTATCGGTCGTGGCCTCGGGCGGGTGCTCGAAAACAGCTAGAAGAACCGCGGCTTTGGGAGTCTCATTGCCTTCCTGCATTTCTTCGGTGCGATCGACCCAGCCATAGGGGATTCTGTAATGGAACCCGAATGTCTTGTTACCGTAAAGCTGTGCGTCGTCGCCGCGTGTAGCAGCAGGCGAGGAATTCTGACGAGCTTTTGGCTGGGTGTTGGCTTGCCCCAGCGTTTGAGCATGCGCACCGACGGTGAAGCCCAGAGTCAATGCGGCAATCGCTGCGATCCGGATGTGCATGTCAGAGAAATCAGCTGAAATAAGTTTACATGCTTCGAATTGCGGACGAGCATCGCCGGATGTGGTTTCGTTTCCAACTAGAAGAAAACCGAGAACCCATGCCTTCCGAGATTTACCCGCTATCTGAGTGCTGACTCCTAATCGATGAACATGCAGTCCCCGTAGGAATAGAAGCGGTAGCCGGAGTCGATCGCGTGACGGTATGCAGCCATCACTGAATCCTTCCCGCCCAGAGCGCACACCATCATTAGCAGCGTAGATTGCGGCAGGTGAAAGTTGGTCAGCAGGGCATCTGTGATGCGGAAACGATAGCCGGGATAGATGAACAAGTCGGCTTCGCCGCTTCCGGCTCCCACGCGATTCAGACTGGCGCATTCGGTGTCCATTTTGGCTGCGTGCTCAAGCGTGCGAACCGTGGTTGTCCCCACAGCGACAACGCGCCGCTTCTCCGCTTTGGCGCGGTTGATTGCTTCGGCAGCCTCAGCTGAAATTTCGTACCACTCTCGGTGCAATTTGTGGTCTTCGACTTTTTCCACTCGCACCGGCTGGAAGGTACCGAGGCCGACATGCAACGTGATCTCAGCAATTTCAACTCCGCGGGTGCGAATTTCATCGAGTATCTGCGGTGTGAAGTGCAACCCGGCTGTCGGCGCTGCGACAGACCCCCGGTCTCGCGCGTAGACCGTCTGGTAGCGATCACGGTCGGCTGGCTGATCTCCTCGACTTATGTAGGGTGGAAGCGGCACGTGCCCGATGCGCTCCACGCAAGCGAAGAAATCCTGGACAGCCGCGAAACGAATTCGGCGCTCGCCGAAGCTGCCGCGCTCGGTAACCTCCGCCTCGAGTTCGGTCGCAGCGCCGCATGACTCGCTTGGGGGTGAGGAATCAAAGAAAAGTCTTTCTCCGACTCTGATTTTTCTTCCGGGTCGCACCAGACACTCCCATTCCATCGGATCTTCCGATACCTGGCGTGTGAGCAGAACTTCCACCCGGCCGCGCAGAAAATCTCTCGTCGCCCGATTGCGCGGGCTTGGATGCTGCGCGTGTTCCCCGCTGCGATGACCATAAATCCGCGCCGGGAATACGCGTGTATTGTTCAGGACGAGCAGGTCGCTGGCGCGCAGCAAGCCGGGGAATTCACGAAATGTGCGGTCCCGCCGAGCTCCCGATTCTCGATTCAGATGCAGCAGACGCGATGAGGCGCGGTCAGCCAATGGCTGCTGCGCAATCCGCTCCGGCAGCAGATCATAGTCGAAATCCGAGACAAGCATCGAGAAGATTATAAGTTTGAGCGGCGATAGCAGCGCGAGCGGAACGTCTGCGCCATCCTGCGTTCATTCCTCTCGATCACTATTTCACTCCATCGTTTCGAGCGCGGCCATGGTTTCGATGCCATCCCACAGATTCTGTAGCCGGATGTTCTCGTTGGCGGAGTGCTGGTTATTGTCGTAGTTGGCAATCGGGACAGTGATTGTAAGCGTGCCCAGTGTTTGTTCGATCATTTCGAGCGGAACGCTTCCTCCCATCGTCGGTAACTTCACGACCGGCCCGCGAGCGCTTTCGACGGCGGCAATGACTTCCCGCGACATCGGCAAGTCCATGGACGTGCGCACCGCGTTGTACCCAGTCGAATCGAGTTTCACCAAAGCCACGCGTGAATGCTCGATCAGAGTCGTCTGATCGGGTGGCGTGCCGGTTATGAAATAGCCTTGCGCTGTGATGTAGTCGACGACGCGCTGTTGTTGTGTCTTCCAGTCGAGACCCTTGACGAGCCGAAGATCGATGTCGGCGGTTGCCGACGAGGGAATCACATTGTTCGCCTTGGCTCCGGTGCGCGCCGACGAGAAGCCGTCGATATTCAGCGACGGCTCGTTGAGCATAGCGAGCAAGCGCTGGCCGCCGCCGTCAGTGTGGCCGAGTCCAAACTCGTGCCGCAGCATATCTTCGTTTCGCGGCGCATCGGCGATCGCTTGCTTTTCGATCTCGCTGAGCGGCGCGACGCCGTCGTAGAAGTGCGGAATGAGGACATGGCCAGTGGCATCTTTCATTCCTGCCAACAACTGCGCCAGCATCATTGCGGGATTGGGAGCCCAATTGCCGTAATGGCCGCTGTGCAGTTCCCGATTGGGGCCATAAACGGTGATTTCGAGGTGGGTTACGCCGCGCGCGCCAAAAACCACACTTTGGCGTCCGCTCTGGTCAACCGGGCCATCGCAGATGAGCCAGACGTCGCCACCGAGTTCGTCGCGATATTTCTCCAGCACCTCGCGAAGATGAGTCGATCCCGCTTCCTCTTCACCTTCCCAGACGAAACGCAGATTTGCCTTAAACGGAATCTGCGCGGATTCCAGTGCGTCGAGCGCCGTGAGCTGCGTGAGGATCGCGGCCTTATCGTCGGAGGCCGAGCGGGCGTAAATGCGTGGCTCGCCGTTCACAATGCGCGTTACCGGCGTGAAGGGCTCCTTGGTTTCCCACTCGTCGGGAGTGACGGGCTGACCGTCATAGTGCGCGTAGAAAACAAATGTGTGCTTTGCTCCAGGTGTTTTAATCTCGCCGTAAACGACGGGATTCGCGCTGGGTGCGAGCAGCAATTTCGCCTCCACATGACGTCGCCCCAGCATCTGCGCAAGCGTCTCGGCATTGCGATGGATGTTCGCGGTGTCGGTGGCAACGTTTGGAATGGAGAGCAGAGCGTTGAACTCTCGGAGTATTTCCTGCTCATGGGCAGTGCGCCATTGGTGCGCAGCGTCTTTTGGCGTTTGCGCCAGGAGGATGTCCGAAGAGAGGATAACCGAAGAAATGACCACTGCAACCAGCGGAATGACTGTGCGGCCGAATCCGATCATGCGACGATTTTTACATATTTTTGCTCAGCAAATGGTTGTAAGGTTTCCGAGGCGTGCGGTACCATGGCCGCTATGGCCAGCGATCGTCGGCATCGCCTCGCGATTGTGCAGTACGGCCGAATGTTGCACGAAAGCGGTTTTGTTGCGGCCACCGACGGGAATCTCTCGGTCCGTCTCGACGAATCACGCCTTTTGGTTACTCCTACCTGTATCAGCAAAGGTAGGATGCGCACCTCAGACCTCGTACTTGTTGACACGGATGGCAAGCGCTTGGCCGGTAAGCGCAGGGTTTCGAGCGAACTGGGGATGCACCTGTTGATTTATCGCATACGCCCAGACGTGTACGGCATCGTGCACGCACACCCCCCGACAGCCACGGGCTTTGCCGCTTCCGGACTTGACTTGAACCGGCCGCTGGTGTGCGAGGTCGTCGTGGGTCTTGGCTCCATTCCGCTGGCGCGCTATGGAACTCCGGGCACTCCCGAACTGACCGATGCGCTCGAACCATTGGTTCCACACTACGACGCGATCCTGATGGCGAATCATGGGGTGGTGACCTTTGGGCCGTCACTTGAAAGTGCCTACATGAAAATGGAAACCGTAGAGCACTTCGCCAAGATCGCGCTGGTTACACACGTGCTGGGCAACGAGCAGCCGCTCAGTGAAAAAGAAGTGCAGAAACTGTACGAGGTACGAAACCGCTATAACGGCGGCGGACCTCATGCGGCGCCGCACAAGCCTCGGGTTTCGAGCGACAGCATTCGATTAGACGAGACTGCCGTTGACCGGTCTTGACCCCCCCAACGAGACGATGCCGAGCCGGTAAAGCCGGGCAGTCGGCTGCAAGTTATTCCCCTCCAATTCGAAATCTGAACCCCACGCGGAAGTTGGCCGACAGCGCCGGATATCCCAGCACCTCATTGTAGTGATCATTGAGTGCGTTTTGGACGTTGACGTAGGCCGTGACGCGCGAATTGATCGCATACCAGCCGCCTAGATCGACGCGTGCGTAGCCGGCCGCGTGCGTGATGCCGAAGCCGTCAAAGTCAGAATCCGGCCGGCGGCCTACAAAACTTCCCGCCAGGTTTGCGCCCCAACGTGTTCCCAAATAGCTGAGGAGCGTCGTGGCCGAATGCTTCGGCCTGCGCAGCAAAGGATCTCCCGGCGCATAAGGAAAACCACAAGGGTTTGCAGCCGTACACGCGGGATTTTCGAGAACCTGAGTCGAGGTATAGGTGTAGGCGGTCGTTAGTGACAATCTCGATCGGATTCTGCCTTGCAACTCAAGTTCGGCACCGTGAGCAAAAGACTGTTCCAGGTTGAAAAATTGATATTCGCCCGTCTGGTTCGGAATTGCCTCAATCTGATCGTGGAAAAGATTGTTGAAGTAGGTTGCGTTCAAAGCCCAGCGTCCGCTAAAAAGCCCCTGCTCCAAACCGGCTTCAAAGGACCGGGTGCGTTCCGGCAACAAGCCGGGATTCGAAGCGTAGTAATATCCAGGTTCGCCAAAAACCTCGTAGAGAGCCGGTATCATGAATCCGGTGGCGTAGGAAAAACGCAATCGGGTTCCAGAAAACATGTCTCCCCCACGCAGCGCCAGCAGAGTTAGAGCAACGCGTGGCACTCCCGTATTACCGAATTCGCTGTTGTGCACGAAACGGCCACCCGCGATCGCCGAGAGTCGGCCCAACGTGAACTGTTGTTGTAAATATGTATCCTGCTCCAATCGCTGCCCTGCAGCGGGTGGAGGAAAATCCATATCGTTGACGAAGCCGTTTTCATTCTCGATGCGATAGCCAAACGTGCTGTGCGACCAAGTCCGCTCCGAGTAATCGCCCTGATATTCGAATCCAGCGCGGTTGTCGTGAGTCTCGTAACGATCCGGAAAATCGTCGTAACTCGCAGGATTGCTGTTGAGGTTGGTGTCAGTGTAACGATAGAGTGAGTCAAAGCCCGTGAGGCGGTGTTGCCAGCCCGAGGGCGCGCTGATCGTGAGTTGCACGCTGCCGAGGAGATTGTTCTGGTGCGACCATTCGCTGGGATCAGGCGCCAGAAGCGGATCGCCGTTGAACTTCCATTCGCCGGGCACACCTGTGTAGCTGTTGGAGTGCCGGACTCGAATGCGCAGTCCAATCTCATCGGTGATTGCCGCGCCAACGTTCGCACCCTGCAGCGAGTCAGAGTAAGCATCGTTTATGCCTTGCCCATTTGTGTTGAACTGATCGCCAAAGAAGTTGTAGTCGAAGCGTCCGCGGGCTCCGGCGAGCGAGGCATAACCGTTCGCTGTTCCGAAATTCCCTCCGTCGGCGCCAAAGCGAAGTTCGGGCACTCGGGTGCTTCCCGTGCGCGTCCACACCTGCACCACGCTCGTCATCGCATCTGAGCCATATAGAGTGCTTTGCGCCCCGCGCACGAATTCCAGGCGGTCGGCTTCCGTCAGTGGCAGCGTGCCAAAGTCAAACGTGTCTCCGGGATTATCGATGGCAACTCCATCGACAATCACTTTGTTGTAGGTGGACTCGCCGCCGCGAACAAATAGCGATGAAATGCCTCCGCGTTGCCCGGCGGTGTTCACGACCGCTCCAGGCAGGAAGCGCAAGACATCATCGGACGCAATCGGCTGCATCGTTTCCAGTTGCTGGCCGTTTAGGCTGTCGACATCGCTGCCTGCGCTCTGGCTGGAAACGGGAGTGCGGGTCGCAGTTACGACCACAGTTTCCGCCGCAGGGGCGATGCGGAGCTTGATCGTGATGCTTTCAGCAGACGGAGAAAGATCCACGGTCTGTGCTGCGAATCCCGGAGCCAGCACCTGGACATGATACGATCCTCGTGTAGCCTCACGAAAAACTGCCAGGCCTTCGGCCGATGTGCTCTGCACGGCCGCGGGAAGGGACCTTCCAGTCGCCAGCAGTCGCACCTCGGCCCCAGCGACGACAGCATCTTGAGGATCGACAACCTTGATTTTGATTTCAGCGGAAGCAATCGACACCAGACAGAGTGCCCATAGAGAAAAAACACCGGCCAATACGCGATAGCAGCGCATACACGTCTCCTTTGTCACGCGAAAGGGTTGTGTGGACGGTTCACGCCGGTCTCCTGGCTTTGCGAGTCAGGATGCGAGCTGTGCTCGAAATGAGCTTGTGCTCAGCATCCGGTTGCTGCGATCGGCCTTCCCAGATTTCCCTGCTAAGGTTTTTCCCTTCCAGGTTTCACCCAGTGACCGATTACGATTTCCTCGCTTACAGTTGCGCGGCAGCGCGGGAATTACACCCGCTTCCCATAGTGCCGGCCTATCGCCGGCCTACGATCATGCGCGAACCTAACTTGAGAAAGAGCAAAACAGCAGCCCGGTAAATTTACCGGGCAGTCGCGTGTCAAGTCAAATGCTGGAAACGGTTGATCGATAGGAACCTACAAACGAGAAGAGATTGCGCTGTCGGATTACTAATGCGACTTCGCCCACGTTTCGGCGGCAGCGACTCGCTTGGCGATTGCCGGATGCGAGTAGAGCAGCCATTCGACCCAACGAGCTGGCGCCCGTTCGGCAAGGTTCTGTTCCGCTAATTTGTTCATCGACGAAATAAAAGGTTCGACGCTTGAGACCGATTCGAAGCAATAGCGGTCCGCTTGTCGTTCATTGAAGCGCGAATAGGCGTTGAGCGCGGGCATCAGCAAAAACGAAAGTACGGTCGAGACTAGAATCAGCAGTGGCAGATTGGCGAAGTCGGCCATGGTCTCGAACATATTTCGACGCTCCACCGCGTAACGTAGAACTTCATTGGCCAGCCAGAATCCGAAGAGCGTGATTCCCGCCTGCACGAAAATACTTTTCAGAATGTGACGGTGTACGTGGTGGCCAAGTTCATGGGCCAGCACGGCTTCGATTTCATCATCCGAGTAGTTGTCGAGCAAAGTATCGGCGAGAATAATGCGGCGGGTTGCGCCCAGCCCGGTAAGTGCCGCATTGGCCTTCTTGCTCTTCTCGGAGAGATGCCATTTGTAGACGCCGCGCACGCGCGTCCCCGCGCGTTCGCTCAGCATGATCAGGCGGCGCTTGAGCTCTTCGTTTTCAAGCGGCTCGAACTTGTAAAAAATCGGAAACAGCACCACAGGCGCAAGTTGTGCCAGCATGATAAAGAACCCAAGAAAAACGGCCCACGCAATTACCCACCAATGCTGCGGCGTCTGGCGAATCAGCAGGTAGAGCAGTTCAACGACAATCGTCGCCAGGAGTAATCCGAGCAGCAAACCTTTGCATTCATCCCAGAACCAGGAACCGAATCGCTGGTTGGAAAGGTTGTAGCGATGTTCGAGGCGAAAACTGTAATAGTCGAGCGGGGCTCCGAGGACTTTGCTGATCAGCATCAACATCAGGACGTACAGGAAAACGGCGAGGGAATAGTTTTGCGCCGCGCCGTGTTCGGCGAGATCGCGGAGGCTTCCAGTCCATCCCGTGACCAACAGAACTACCAGCAGGCCGAAACCGATGGCGAAATCAGCGATACCCAGCCATCGCTTGATCCTGTTGTAGCGGCGCGATTCCGGTGAATCGGTCAGAACGGGTGTAATTTCCTGAGTCGCCATGGATTCCTAGCTTGTTTCTATCCTATCGCGTTCGACGAGTGGCCAGAACGCCAAAATGCCGCACAGCAACGCCGAGTTGGCTGGACAATCGAGCGTGGCCGTCCTACGCGAGACGTACGAATCGCTCGCCAGCTTCCAGAATTTCTTCCACCAATTCGGGATCGGCCGCTTCGGCGTAACAGCGCAACATCGGTTCGGTTCCCGAGGCGCGAAATAGTACCCAGGCATCGGCGCCATTATTAGGCTTGGGAGCATCAAGGTAAAGCTTCACGCCATCGCGGTCTTCTTTTCGCAGGATAGAATAGGTACCGATCTTGGTCGTGCGTGGATCGGCGGCGCGGCGGATGGCGCCGTTTTTCATCTCATCGGAAATGTGCAGATCGCGGCGGCCGAAGTAGTGCGGGCCGAATTCGCGTTGTAGATCGGCGACCAACTGGCCGAGCGGCTTCTTTTCTTCGGCCATAACATTTGCCAGCAATAGCGCGTTCAGAATGCCATCGCGTTCTGGTAAGAAACGCCCGTACCCAATGCCGCCGGATTCTTCTCCGCCAATCAGAATTTCGTGGTCCATCATCAGATCGGCGATGTATTTGAAACCGATGGAGCACTCGTGCAGCTTTCGTCCATATTTCGCGGCGATGCGGTCCATCATGCCGGTGGTATTGAAAGCGCGCACCACATCGCCCGGCCATTTCTTGTAAACCAGCAACCAGTTCAGCAGAACCGACATACACTTGTGCGAATCGACGAAGCTTCCGTCTTCGGCGACCGCGCCGATGCGGTCGGCATCGCCGTCAGTAACCAGGCCGGCGTGGCATTTTTCTTGGACCACAGTTCGCTGCAGCAGCGCTACGTGCGGCAGAATCGGTTCGGGATTGATGCCCGGGAACAGCGGGTTGACTTCCTGACGAATGGCGACGTAGCGAATGCCGTGCGCGTCAAAGATTCTGGAGAGAACTCCGCGACCGGAACCGTACATGGAGTCGATGGCAAACTTGAAATTCGCACGGCGGATGAGATCGAGATCGGCAAACTGAGAAACGGCTTCGATGTAGGCCAGCTTAAGGTCAACTTCTTCGATCTTTGCCGCGTTGCCTCTGGGCGCCGTGCCGGAGGCCAGTTCCTCTTCGATAGACTTCATAATCGCCGGCGTGGCTGAGCCTCCGAATTTGGCCTTGAACTTCACTCCATTCCAGTTCCAGGGATTATGGCTCGACGTAACCATCACGCCGCCCGCGGCTCCTAACTTTTTAACATTGTAAGAAACAGCCGGCGTGGGTACGTAATCATCGGCAAGCTTCACAGGAATGCCCGCGGCGGCGAGGACTTCGGAGATGGTGCGCGCGAAGCTGCCAGAGAGAAAACGTGTGTCGTATCCGACGATGACGCCGCGCGAGGGATCTTCGTGTTTGAGCACATACCCGGCGATGGCTCCCGCCACGCGACGAACGTTATCAAAGGTAAAGTCGTCGGCGATTAGGCCGCGCCAGCCGTCGGTGCCGAATTTGATTCGGGTCATGGTTGATTGTTGGTCATTCGTAGCCGGTCGTTCGCATACTGTTGATCGTTCGTCCCTCGTCGTGGCAACCCCTATCTGATTGTCATCCGAGTGAGGGGTCTGCATTTGCCAACGACAAACGACCAATGACTAACGACTGCTTCACACCAGCTTATGCAGTTTCTTCTCGTCCAGGTACGTCACCACTTTTCCGACCTCCTGCGATTGATCGAGCGTGGTGACTAGCAACGCGTCTTCTGTCTCAACTACTATCAGGTTGCTCACGCCGACCAGCGCCACAAATTTGCCGGGAGCGTAAACGAAATTGTTTTTTGCGTTCAGGTCAACGCTGCCCGAGGCCGAGACCGGGCCTCCATTGGCTGGTTTCGCCTTTGCGACACGATGCTCATGCAGCGCCGCCCAAGAGCCAAGGTCGTTCCATCCGAAGTCCGAGGGCAGGCAGAAGATATGCGACTGCCTTTCTCCCTGGGCTGAGCGCGGTTCGAGCACAGCATAGTCGATGCTGATGTTTTCACATTTTGGATAGAGCTTGCGAAATGTGTCGGCGAATTTGCCAGTGCCATACGTGGAGGCGATTCTTTCCAGCAGCCGAGCGGTTTTCGGTAAATACTCGCGCAAGGCATCCGCTAGCGTATCCGCCCGCCAAAGAAACATGCCGCTGTTCCAGAAGTAATTACCGGATTCAACGAACTTGGCTGCGGCGGCAAGATCGGGTTTTTCGGTGAAGCGGCGCACACGCAGGGAGCCATGCTCGCCGGCTGCGTCAGTTTCATGAGAACCGGCCTCGATATAGCCGTAACCAATCTCAGGCCGTGTAGGACGAATGCCGAGCACCACGATGTTTTCTCCCGCGCTGGCAATCTCGATGCCACGGCTGAGAGTGGCGCGATATTGAGCCGCGTCACCGATCACATGGTCGGAAGGAAACATACCGAGCACGGCGTTAGGATCGCGGCGAAGCAGGAGGAACGCTGCTAATCCTATAGCGGGCGCGGTGTTGCGTCCGATGGGCTCTGCCATGATTTGCTTGGCGGGAATTTTCCTCAGCTGACGCAGGATCGCAGGACGCGAATCCTCGTTCGTAATGATCCAGAAATGGGTAGGCAAGGCGAGTGGCGCGAGGCGCTGCGCGGTCTGCTGAATCATGGTTTGCTTGCCATCGAGAGCAAGCAACTGCTTGGCGCGGCGCTTTCGGCTTAGCGGCCAGAAGCGCGTACCGCGGCCTCCAGCAAGAATGATGGGATAAAAGTGCGCGTTCCTGTTCACCATCTTTCAAAGCGTAACACTTTGCGGCCAACGAGGAAGAATTTAGGCGAAAAGAGAGTAATTATTTTTAGAGAGCATGAACGACAGGCCATTTCGCTGGAAATTAAATTGTGGCAGCGTCGCTACATGCGCGTGGCAGGCTCCGGCACGCGATTGCCGGGGACGCAGCTCTTCAAAAACTCTACCGTCCACTGCGGGCGCACCGTGAAATTTTGCACGGCAGCGGGTAGCACTACCGCATCACCCTTTGCGAGCGTAACTGGATCGCGGCCCTGTACTTCGACGACTCCGCAGCCTTCGACTGCCACCAGGATTTGCACGGAGGTTTTGCCGGAACTGTCAGCCGTGGAGAACACATGCGGCTCCTTCAATTCAAACAAGTCGACCGCGAAGTGGGGCGCGGCGATCATTGAAGACTGGCGGCTTCTTCCGCGGTGAATACTGACCGGAGCCGGGCGAATGACTTTGCCGGCGGCGGTGCGCTCTTTGATGGAGTCCAGACCGCGCTCGAGATGCAACGGCCGCGGACGGCCGTAGTCGTAGAGACGGTAGGTCGTATCGGATTGCTGCTGTGTTTCGACGATCACCGAGCCAGGGCCAAGCGTGTGCACAGTGCCAGCGGCCATATAGATCATTTCACCCTGGTAAACATTGACCCAGTTGAGCAGCTCATCGGCGCGGCTCTCATGGATGGCCTGCTCAAACTGAGCGCGCCTGACGCCGGGTTTCAACCCGAGGGCGATCTGCGCTCCGGGCCGCGCATGGGCGATGTACCAGCACTCGGTTTTGCCCCACGGCTCGCCGAAGCGCTGGGCAGTTTCATTGTCGGGATGAACCTGGACGGAAAGTTTCTCCTCGGGAAACAAAAACTTGACGAGCAACGGAAAGCGTTGTGGGTCGCGTGCGGCTGTGCCCACGAACTCGGCGCCAAATTCTTGGCTGAGATCGGCTAGCGTGCGTTTGGCGAACGGTCCATTCGAGACCACGCACTTGTCACCGGTGAGCCATGCTTCTCCAATACGCTCGCTGAATTTGTGATTTGGGTAGACGGCAGAGAGATCGAGCGTGCCCCACGGGCGCGGATCAAAGTCGGGCTGCATCAGGAGCGGGTAGAGTTGCGTCATGCGAGGAAGATTGCGCGTTGAGTTGATGCCCGCGCTGTAAACGGCAAAGGATTCGATACCACAAACTGATTTCGCACGTCCCTTCTTTCACTCAGGACGACAAGTCAGATCATTCGCACGAATTCAGGCATGCTCACAGCGCGCCGAAGAACCTCCGCATGCGCTCCAGGCCGCGATCCAGTTCGGCAATTGAAGTCGCATAGGAGATACGGATGTGATCTCTTGTGCCGAACCCTTCTCCGGGAACGGTCGCGACATGCGCCTCGCGCAGGAGTTTGCCGGCGATGTCGGAAGCCGAGTTCATCCCGCCGCAGCCTATAAATTTCGAGACATTGGGATAGGCGTAGAACGCGCCTTCCGGCAACGTGCATTTCATGCCCGGGATGGTCCTTAGTCCTTCGACCACGTGATCGCGGAGCTTGATGTATTCGGCACGCATCTCTTCGACACATTGTTGCGGCCCTTTGAGCGCCGTGACTGCGGCTTTCTGCACGATCGAAACCGGGTTCGAAGTGGACTGGCTCTGCAACTTTTGCACTGCCGTAATAATCGAGGCGGGGCCAAGCGTGAATCCCAGGCGCCAGCCGGTCATTGCATAGGTTTTCGAGAGTGACCCGACCACCAGGAAGCGCTCGCGAAACTCACGCAGCGAACCAACCGAGAAACGCTTTCCACCATAGTTGAGATAAACGTAGCACTCATCGGAGATCACCCAGATGCCGCGCTCGTGGGCAAGGCGTACGACTTCCGTCATGTCTTGCGCGCTCATCACGGCCCCGGAGGGATTCGAAGGCGAATTCAGAATGATGAGCTTGGTCTTCGGAGTCACCAGGCGCGCGACCATGTCGGCCGTAACCCGAAAGCCCTGCGATTCGTCGCTGTCGAGAAACACGCAGTTGCCGCCCGCGTAACGAACCATGTCCTTGAACGAAACCCAGTAAGGAACAGGAAGGATGACCTCATCGCCATGGCCAACGAGTACCGAGATGACGTTGAAGAGCGCATGTTTGCCACCGACTGAAGCGGCTGCTTCTTCGCGGCGGTAATCGGAATCGAAGTCGACGGCGTGGCGATGCACAATGGCATCTTTGAGTTCAGCCGTCCCGCCGACCGGTGTGTACTTGGAAAAATTCGCCTGAATGGCGGCGATGGCGGCGTCCTTTATGTGTTGCGGCGTGGAGAAATGCGGCTCGCCGGCTCCAAAATCGACGACATCAATCCCCTGCTGGCGCAGCTTGTCGGCCTCGGCCACCACTGCCATCGTGGCGGAGGGCTCGATACGGTTGACGCGTTCCGTCAGGCGGACGGGGTGGATGGTGGGTGCTGCCGTAACGGTGCTCATGATCTTCTTTTCCTGAATTTGTTCTTACCCTCGGACGATGTCGTGCCTGTGAGCCGCTCGCCGTTCGCAAATTTGTGAGCGACATCCATTTTCTCACGGATTTTCTGTGCGACAAGATCGGGAACCAGACAATCGATGGAGCCGCCAAGCTGGGCGACCTGGCGCACGAGACGCGAACTCAGGTACGAATACTTTTCCGCGGGCATCATGAAGACGGTTTCGAGCGAGGGCTGAAGTTTGCGGTTCATCAAAGCCATTTGCAATTCGTACTCATAATCGCTGATGGCGCGAATCCCGCGCAGAATGGCCTGCGCCTCAACACGCAAAGCGTAGTCCACGGTAAGGCCGTCGAACGTATCGACGACAACATTGTCGAAGCCTGCAGTCATCGCCTCCAGCATCTTGCGGCGGTCAGCCACGCTAAACAGCGGGTCCTTCTCGGGATTGCGCAGAATCGCGACCACCAGTTCATCGAAAATCTTGCTGCCGCGCTCGATGAGATCGAGATGGCCATTGGTAGGAGGATCGAACGATCCGGGATAAATAGCTTTGACGCGCTTCACAGAGCCTCGGCGGAGATTCACGTTCGGGACGAGTTGCATTCTAACCGTCAGCTAAGGTGGTGGGCAAACAAACGGCTGGTGCCATGTCATAATTGATATCCTCGGGTTTTGGGGAATAAGTATGAGCAGCGATCATTTGCACGTTTGGGTCGGATTAGCCGGAGATTTCTTAACATTTCTTGGAGGCGCGATCCTGGCTTTGGACGCCATCAATGAGGACAGGAAAGCGCAGATGATTCGTCGCATCGCTCGAGCGATTGAAGGACCAGGCTTCAAGAAACTGACGATTGAAATCGCGGGCATGCCCGTACGCGCGGAGGATGACGTGGAGGCAGCTTTCATTCGCCGGTCCTCTCGGATCGCAAAATATGGCTTTGTGGTCTTGAGCTTCGGCTTTCTTTTCCTGATCGCATATCGCGTGATCGAGCTATGCCATTGATAGTCAAGCTGATTATGCCCTTGACATTGTCCCGACGTTATCTGATAATCCGAATTTCCGACTTTCCGATTGGAGGATCCGGGGATGACGGACGATAAGAATAAGATTAAAAAGGATGTCGGGTCGACTTTTTTTCCCGAAGAAATAGTGCGGAAACTCGACCTGCGCCAAGAGGAACTCAGCTCAGGACATGGATTTGAGGTAGAGGGAACCCATGAATTGCGCCAGAAGATAAAGTTACGCAATCTCAATGCGAATGCGGCTTTGAGGAAGAGGAAAAAGAGGGCCGCCTGAACCAAACACCATTTTGGTACTTTCCCCTTCGTAACACTCTAGTGTTCCGTGTGTGCTATTGACACGTCCTTCCTTCAGTCCGACAATCGGATCATCGGATAATTCTTTCAGATAAAGGATCGCTATGCTGACGATTCAGGAGTCATTCCGTCTCAAGATCGCTGCCAAGCGCCAGGTAACGCTCCCGCAGAAACTGGTTTCCATGCTGCATCTGCAGGAAGGGGATGAAATTGAGATAGTAACCGAGGGGTCCAATGTTGTCGATTTCCGACCGATGAAATTGGTGCCCACCTCGTTTTTTACCGAGGAAATCCTGCAGAAACTGGAGCGCAGGGAGCGGGAGCTAAAATCTGGCGGCGGATTTGAGGTAAACAATACGTCCGAACTGCGCAGCAGGTTGGAGGCCCGCCGTCGTGTGCTGGCCCGAGAATAGAGCCACCTTCTTGCATGGCCGAGACTTGTCTAGATGCGCAGCCGGCCTTTTACGTTCTGCGCGAGGTCGGTCAACAAGCTTCCTTGAAGGACTGTCCTCAGCGGTTCGATCGATAAAACCTCGATTCGCAGCACTTGCGACCACAGAATCGTGAGTTTCGGGCGTTCCCGTTCTAAATGACAATAGACGGCATACTCGGCATGGAATCTGTAAGCGAAGCGGTCAGGTCCGTCATCCTCGGTGCGTAATTCAGGGTTGTCGGGATTCCGTTGTAAGCGATCAAGATACTCCAGTAGGTCATCCTTAGCATCCTTCGGAAGGTCGTCAAAGTCCTTGAAGAACTTTTCCTCGTTATAGAACTTGATAGGAGGAGTCGGCATATGCAACCATCAGGCGCACCAATGTAATCGTAAATGCCGCTCATTGTCCACCCCTAATGATGATGAAGTCGCCGCACCTCTAACGCCTCGCAGCCGGCACCTTCGTTTCCGCCGCCGTCGGCATCGTCGTCACCCGTCCCTGCGTTCCTGTGGCCTGCGCCGGAACCGCTGCTGGGGCTGCACTCGCCACCGCGGGTATCAGTCCCAACGCCTTCCGCACTTCGGCATCGAGCTTGGCCATCGTGTCTTTGTTTTCTTTCAAAAACGCGCGGGCATTCTCGCGCCCTTGTCCGATGCGCTCGCCTTTGTAGCTGAACCACGAGCCCGATTTCTCAACGATGTTGTTATTTGCCGCCAGATCGAGCAGATCGCCTTCGCGCGAGATCCCTTCTCCGTAAAGAATGTCGAATTCGGCTTCCCGGAACGGCGCAGCCACTTTGTTCTTCACCACCTTGACGCGGGTGCGCGAGCCGGTGACTACATCTCCTTCTTTGATGGCTGAAATGCGGCGAATATCAATGCGCACTGACGAATAGAACTTCAGCGCGCGTCCGCCGGTCGTGGTCTCGGGATTGCCGAACATCACGCCAATTTTCTCGCGGATCTGATTGATGAAGATCAGGCAGGTGCGCGATTTCGCGACCGTGCCGGTAAGCTTGCGCAGCGCCTGCGACATGAGGCGCGCCTGCAGGCCCATGTGGCTGTCGCCCATTTCGCCGTCGAGTTCGGCTTTGGGGACGAGCGCCGCCACCGAATCGACCACCAGCACGTCGATCGAGTTCGAGCGCACCAGAGCTTCGGTGATTTCGAGCGCTTGCTCACCGTAGTCGGGCTGTGAAACAAGCAGGTTATCGACGTCGACACCGAGCTTCTTGGCGTAGCTGGGATCGAGTGCGTGCTCAGCATCGACGAAGGCGGCCATGCCTCCGGTCTTTTGCGCTTCGGCAATCACTTGTAGAGCGATCGTGGTTTTGCCGGAAGATTCGGGGCCGAAAATCTCAATGACGCGGCCGCGCGGAAAGCCGCCCACCCCCAGCGCCGAATCAAAGGAAATTGCGCCCGTCGAAATTACCGCAATCGGAACGATGGCCTCCTTCGATCCCAGCCGCATGATGGAACCTTTGCCAAACTGCTTTTCAATTTGTGAGAGGGCAAGATCGATTGCTTTAGTACGCTCGTCGGCCATAAAGGCTCCTCATAAATCTGGAATCGGGAACGAATTCCCCGTAGCCTACACTCTCAGGCTGGAGTGTGAAGTGTTAGCTGTCACATCGCTTTTGGTCAGTTTAGCATGAAGCGAATGAAAAGCGAAGCGTGGTAATATGCTGTGTTTGCCGGTCGGCGTGCTCCGTCGACGTTCCCCTAGATCACCAACAGATTAATAAATCAAAGGCAATTCGGCCAGGAAATTCCCGGGTACGCCAAAAATGCGTCACGACTAAATCCACCGGCCAGCGCAGTGCTAAACTCGAGAAGAACCAATATGCGGTCTGAAGCACAAACCGAAAATACCAATGGCCGCGGCGCCTCAGGAACCGGATCGCTGCTCTATTTGGTTGCCACGCCCATCGGCAACCTCGAAGACATCACCCTGCGAGCCCTGCGCGTTCTAAAGGAAGTCGACCTTATCGCTTGCGAGGACACGCGCCAGACGCTCAAACTGCTCAGCCATTACGGCATTCAGACGCGCCTGGTGAGCTATCACGAGCACAACGAGATGACCAAGGCCGCCGAACTGATGGTCGACCTCGAAGGCGGCGCAAAAATTGCTCTCGTTACGGACGCTGGCATGCCCGGAATCTCCGATCCCGGATTCCGCCTGATTGCTCTCGCTATACGCCATCATGTGCCGGTCGTGCCCATTCCCGGAGCGTCGGCATTTCTCGCAGCTCTGGTTGCGAGCGGGCTGCCGACGGATTCTTTTCGCTTCAGTGGATTTTTACCCGCCAAGGCGGCGCAAAGACGCAAGCTGCTCGAAAGCGTGAAAGAATCGCCGCGGACGCAGGTTTTCTACGAAGCCCCACACCGTCTCCTCGAAACGCTGGCCAATGTGGTCGAAGTTTTGGGAAACGACCGCCATGTTGTTGTCGCGCGTGAAGTAACAAAGATTCACGAAGAATTCCTTCGCGGGCGCGCGGGCGAAATTCTCGAACAACTCAAGGCCCGCGGAGACGTAAAAGGCGAGATCACGCTGCTGATTGCGAAAGAGGAGAGCCAAGAGCCGAAAGCCGAAAGCCGATCCATCAGCATCGCCCAGCGCGTGCGCGAAATCATCGCCGCAGAGAATGCCGACGAAAAAACCGCGCTAAAAAAAGTGGCCAAAGAGCGCGGCATCGGCAAGAGCGAAGCCTACCGCGAATGGCAGATGGGCAAATCGTAGACCAAACAAAGACCAAACCACGCGACCCGCATGCAGGGGGTAGTGTCTTAAACACGCTATTTCAGACACCACCCATGCAGGGGTCTTAATTCAAAACAAACAATGAAAGCATAAAATAACGTTTTGTTTCCGAGGAGAGGTCTGCTCTTGAGTTGGGCTTCCAGGTTTTCACTGTCGCTCTCTCTGCTGGTATTGGTCTGTGGGGCAGCCACTGGCCCCTTTGCCCAAAACGCTGAACGGCTTTCCCAGGTAAGAAAATTGTATGTCGATTCCCTGGGAACGGACCGGGGCGCAGCCGAAATGCGTGAGCGCATGGTCGGCTTGCTGCGCAAGAGTCGTGAAGTGCAGTTGGTCTCCGATCCGAAGACCGCAGATGCACTCGTCACAGGCACAGGCCGGATTTGGGTTACAGGCTACGTTTCTCTGAATCCCCGCTCCCATGGCTCGAGCCAGCCAATATTCGAGGGATTCCTGTCTGCGGAAGTGGTAGGCAAGAACGGCGAGACGCTGTGGTCTTATCTGGTGACCCCAAGCAAATTTCCCTGGAACGGTATTACGGACGACCTCGCGCGCCAGATGGTGACGAAGTTGCTCGCGGCCGTCAAAGGAGAAAACCAACCGGAGCCTGTTGTCGCCGGGCGACAGACGCTAGCCGAAGGAACATTGCGAGGCGCAGGCGCCACTTTTCCCGCGCCTATTTATCAGCGCTGGTTCGAGTTGTTTCAGGAACAAAATCCGAAGGTCCACATCAGCTACGACGCGGTTGGCTCGGCGGAGGGAATCCGGCAATTGGAAGAGCGAAAGGTCGATTTTGCCGCTTCGGAGATGCCATTGTCAGATGACGCGATGGCGGAAGCGCACCAACGATTCATCCATCTGCCAATGGTCCTGGGAGCGGTGGTCGTAATTTACAACGTGGCCGGACTTCGCCAGAACCTCAACTTCACGCCCGAGATCCTGTCTGGGATTTTCCTCGGAAAAATCGCCAAGTGGAATGATCCGGAGATCAGAAGCTCAAACCGGGGTGCGGTCCTGCCGAATGCAGACATTAGTGTGGTTCACCGCTGCGATGGCAGCGGCACCACTTTTGTGTGGAGCGACTATCTGTCCAAGATCAGTGCGCAATGGAAAACCTCTGTCGGCGTCGGCACCACGGTACCATGGCCCGTTGGAATGGGAGCAGAACGCAATGAAGGTGTTGCCGCTGCCGTACAAAAAACGCCCAACTCCATCGGATACGTCGAACTCATTTACGCGATTCAACATGAACTCAGTTTCGGCTCCCTCAGGAACGCATCCGGAGAATTCGTCACAGCTAATATTTCCAGCGTAACCGCTGCAGCCGCAACGTCAGCCTCACCGGGCCACGATTTTCGAGTAGCGATTACCAATCCGCCCGGCGCGGCTGCCTATCCGATTGCCACCTATACCTGGCTCTTAATTCCCGAGAGGATTCAGGATCGGAATAAAAAGATCGTCCTAACCGAACTCCTGCGCTGGACGCTGACGTCGGGCCAGAAGAAGTGCTCGGCGCTGGGCTATGCGCCATTGCCCACGGAGGTCGCAAAGCGCGCGTTGGAATCGTTGGATTCGATGAAGTAGTAATTTCGTGCTTGAATATTGGCGACCAGTAGTTTGCTTTAAAGTTTGATAGTTTCTATTTCCCCGCCAACTCCTTCTTCACCGCGTCGCTAACCACCTTGCCATCCACGCGCATCCCCGCGGCGGCGAAGCGCGCCATCGCCGCCTTCATCACCGAGCCCATGTCCTTCATCGCTGGCGGCGTCGGCATTTCCGCAATCGCCGCTCGCACTCCAGCCACGATCTCCTCTTCACCCGCTGCCTTCGGCAAATAAGTCTCAATCAGCTTGATCTCGGCCGCTTCCTTATCCGCCATCTCCTGGCGTCCGCCTTTGGTGAACTGCTCAATCGAATCCTTACGCTGCTTGATTAGCGTTGCGAGCACCTGCTGCGACTCCTTGTCGTCCAGCGGGCTCATCTTTTCGATCTCTTTGTTCTTGAGCGCGGTCTTCACCATTCGCAGCGTCGAAAGTCGCTGCTCTTCGCGCGATTTCATGGCGGCGACAATATCTTTCTGAATCTGGTCGATGAGGGACATGAGTGGATTATAGAACGCTGCGAGCGGCGAGCCGCGACCTGCGAGTTACGAGCGAACCGGTTGCCCGAAGCTCGTAGCTCGAGCCTTCGTCCACAATCCACGCTTTCCGAACCACAGCCTTTCGCATATTCTGATACTTCTCATGCTCAAGAAGAACAGGCTCTTCACTCCCGGCCCAACTCCCCTTCTTCCTGTCGCGCAGATGGCGATGGCTTCCTATGGCGCGCACCATCGCACCGCCGAGTTTCGTGCCCTGTTCACGCGCGTTCTCGCCGACGTAAAAGAATTCATCGGCACCGCAAACGATGTGCTCGTCCTCACTTCCTCGGGCACTGGTTTCATGGAAGCGGCGGTTTCAAATCTGACCTCGCCGGGCGATAAGGTTCTCGTTCTCAGTGCCGGAAAATTCGCCGAGCGATGGATTTCCCTCGTCAAAGCATTCGGCTGCGCGGTAGAGACCGTTACCGCTCCCTATGGCGAGACGTTTTCGTTGGAGGAGGTAGGCCGCAAGCTGACGCCTGAAATTCGCTGCGTCTATGTGCAGGCGACGGAGAGTTCGACCGGCGCGCGGCATGATATCGAGAGCATCGCCAAACTGGTGCACGCTCTGCCCGATACCTTGCTGATTGTCGACGCGATCACTGGCCTCGGCACGACTCATCTCGATGTGGACGCCTGGGGAATCGACATCATCATTGGCGGCTCGCAGAAGGCGCTGATGATTCCGCCGGGATTAGCCTACGGCGCCATCAGCGAGCGCGCGTGGCAACGCATGGAAACGACGGAATCGCCCCGCTATTATTTCGATCTGCGAAAGGAACGAAAAGCGGCGGCAAAGGCCGAAACCGCATCTACGCCCGCTACTGCTCTGTTTGCCGGGCTCGCGGCCGCTCTCGATTATGTGCGGCAACTCGGCGATGGCAGTCTCCCCGCGGGACGCGACGCCTTGATTGCCAATGCGGAGCTGTGCGCGGCAATGACGCGCGCTGGAGTCGAAGCGCTCCGCCTGAAGTTATTTGCGCCGAGTTCGCCGGCTGCCGCACTGACTGCAGTCACCGCGCCTGCCGAAGCCGACTCCAACATCATCTGCAAGCGCTTCCGCGAGCAATTCGGAGCGGTGGTGGCCAACGGAAACGCCGAGATGAAGGGACAGCTCTTCCGTATTGCTCATATCGGCTATTACGACTACCTCGATACGATCGGCGTGCTCGCTGCGCTCGAGCACGTGATTGCCGAAACCACCGACGGGAAAGTTGAGTTTGGATCCGCGGTACGGGCCGCGCAGGATGTCTATGCCAAGGTCAGGAACTAGACGTCAGATGGCGCAGGTTAGAACGATGGCGCATATGGGGCCGTCGAAATTGGACTTTGTCCCCTGCATCTGTTCTCTAACCTCTGAGCTGTCTACGCGTCCAGCGCCGCCCGCCGCAGTTTACGGCTTTCCGCCAGCAATGACATGGAGTGCATCAGGTTTTGCAGCGTGACGATTCCGACTAGGCGCTGCTCGTCGACGATAGGAATGATGCTCAGATTCCGCGCCGATAGCTTTCTGAAAGCGGAGGCGAGTGACTCCTGCTTTGCAGCTACTTCGAAAATGCGATTCATGACGGCTTGCACGTAGCCGTTCCCTTCCGCGCGCAAGGCTTCGAGAATTTTCTGACGCGAAACCACGCCCACCATGTCGCTGCCGCGCACAACCGGAAAATCGTCCTGCAGCGTGTGTACGGCTTTTTCGAGCGCGTCTTCGAGTGTATCGGCGGGCGAGAGCGTAGCAAAGTCGGTGAGCATGACCTCTTCAAGGCGCACGCTTTGCAACACCGATTGAAATACCGCCGAACGCTCTTCGATGTTGGCCCCCACAAAAATGAAGAAACCAATCATCACCAGCCACCAGTTACCCATGAGGATTCCGACCATCATAAACAGAGTCGAAAAGACATGGCCGATGCGAACGGCACGTTGCGTGGCTCGCACCATATCGACTCGTCGCGAGAACAGAGCCCGCAAAACGCGGCCGCCGTCCATGGGATATGCCGGTAACAAGTTAAACAACCCAAGGTAGACGTTTGCCCAGACAATGCTGCGCAAAAGGGCGCTGGAGTGCAGCAGCGGCCTTGCGGTGAGCGAAAAATTTGGCATAGCTGCGAGCAAAATAAGAGCCGATAACCCGGCGACACAGAGATTCACCAGCGGGCCGGCAACCGCGATACGAATGTCGCGCTTCCAGGCGTTGAGCGGGTCAGAAATGGCATGAGCTTCATCGAAGATCGTGATGCCGCCAATCGGCAGCAGAATGATTCCCTTCGCCGGAATACCCGATCCCCGCGCCACCAGCGCGTGTCCTAATTCATGCAGAACTACGCTGCCGAAAACAATGCCAACCAGGCCCAAACCGCGCACGGCAGCGGCCGCATCCTGAGTCGCGGCTTCGGTGCCCCAGACAAAAACCAGCAGAAACAGGAACGTCAGATGAATGCGGATCTCGATTCCAAAGATTCGTCCGAACGGGATGGACCAACTGCGCATCGACATGCCTGCCAGTATTCTATCTGTTTAGACACGGTTGGACGCTCGAGAGATGCTAAAGCGCGAATCGGAAGTTCTGGAACTGAAGAAACTTCTGGAGTGAATAAACTATCGATCTGGACAAACTGACGATCTCGCTTAGAAACGCCGCTGGCCGTGCCCTTTGCGGCAAAGCAGGCGCATGCCTCGTCTCTACAGTGATGAATGTATGAGAGTGATTGCCGGAGAGTACCGGAGCCGTCCACTACGATCGTTGCACGGCATTGACGTTCGCCCAACGGCGGACCGCTTGCGCGAGACGCTATTCAACGTGTTGTGCTCCGGCAATGCGGCGGCGTTCGAGGGCTCGACCTGGTTCGATCTGTACGCGGGAACGGGCGCGGTCGGCATTGAAGCGCTGAGCCGCGGCGCGGCGTTGGTCTACTTCGTCGAGTCATCGAGGGCTGCTGCGGATTTAATCACAGAGAATTTGAAGTCGCTCGGGATTGCCACTGGATTTGTGATGGTGCGCGGCGAGGTCAGAAACTCGTTGCGGAGTTTGCAAAAGGCTGGTGCCGTTGCCAATTACGTGTTTCTCGATCCGCCGTACCGGTTGCAGGACGAATATGCTGGCACGCTGGCATCCCTCGCAGAATCGAAACTGCTGGCCGCCCCTGGCGTGGTGATCGCCGAGCACGACAAACGGTTTGATCCCGGCGCGGAATACGGAAAACTGCATCGCTATCGAAAGCTTGAGCAGGGCGATGCAGCGCTGAGTTTTTATCAGCCGAAACCCCGCGGGTAGAATTACACGCGCTCGCAGCTGCATAGCGAGCCAGCGACCGTTTTTGCTCCGCGCCTCCGTTGTGGATTGGGCTTTGGACTTTGCCGGAAGCTCTACTCGAAGCTCGCGGCTATAATCAAAACGCATGTCGAACTTCCCACCGGTTGACGAGCAACTGGCCCACATCAAGAAGGGCGCGGCTGAGATCGTCAAAGAATCTGAACTACGCTCGAAACTCGAACGCTCGCTCGCGTCAGGCAAGCCGTTGCGCGTAAAAGCCGGATTCGACCCCACCGCGCCCGATCTGCACCTGGGCCACACTGTCTTGCTGCGCAAGCTCAAACATTTTCAGGATCTCGGCCACACCGTCATCTTCCTCATCGGCGATTTCACCGGCATGATCGGCGATCCCACAGGCCGCTCGGCGACTCGTCTTCCGTTGACGCGCGAACAGATTGACACTAACGCGGAAACCTACAAGGCGCAGGTTTTCAAAATCCTCAGCCCCGAGAAAACAGTGGTCGATTTCAATAGCCGCTGGTTTTCGAAATTTTCTGCCGAGGATTTCATCCGCTTGACGGCCAAGTACACGGTCTCGCAGATGCTCGAGCGCGAGGACTTCCATAAGCGCTTCCGCGATGAGAAGCCGATCGCCATGCACGAACTCCTCTATCCGCTCGCCCAGGGATACGATTCGGTTGCTCTCGAAGCCGACGTCGAACTCGGTGGCACCGATCAGAAATTCAATCTCTTAGTCGGACGCGAGTTGCAGCGCGCCTATGGACAGGAATCGCAGATCGTGCTGACCACACCGATTCTCGAAGGCCTCGACGGCGTCAACAAAATGTCGAAGTCGCTGGGCAATGCAATTGGCATTCACGAGCCGCCGCTCGAGATGTATGGCAAGGTGATGTCGATTTCCGACGAGATGATGTGGCGATATTACGAGCTACTGACAGACGTACGCGTCGAAGCCATCCAACAGATGAAGGCCAATGTGGCGAGCGGAAAGTCGCATCCAATGGCGCTAAAAAAAGAGCTGGCGCGTGGAATCGTGGCCGATTTTCACTCGGCCGAAACAGCGTCGAAAGCTGCGGAAGATTGGGCAAAACAGTTTCAGAAAGATCAAGTGCCGGAGAACTTAGATCTCATCGAGATCCGACTCGCAGATGTAATTCCCTCGGGAAGTGGCGGCGGAGCAGTCCGAGTTATTGGGGGAATTAAACAGCTTGCGGAGACGGACTTGGTTCGGATAGACAAGTTGGTTCGCTTGGCCGGGCTTGCGACCTCGAACACGGAGGCCGCAGGAAAACACAAACAAGGCGCTGTCAGCTTGGTTGGAGTCAACGGGGAGAACATCGACTTAAAACATGAAATGGTTGTGATGGTGCCGGTTGATCGGGAGCTTGTGTTGCGCGTAGGGCGGAAGATGAAAAAAATCCGCGTGGTCAGCGACGGCGGACGATGGGAGTAATCAGCATTTGCAGCTATCATCGACTCGGCACATAATCCACCTTCATCCTGAGCGCAGCACTGAGCACAATTTTGCACAGTCGCCAACTTAAGAATCACCTCGCCCATGTCAAGCCATCTGCGCAGACGCTTGCACATAGCCTTGGTTGGAGGGCTTCTGGATGTTCGTGCCAGGCGATTCCAGTTCCCGAGCTTAACCTGCTGGAATTCGACGATCTAGTTCGATTTTGCCTTCGATGGAATGCTCCCAAACCTCCACTTCAGCATTTGCAACTTGGATCTTAAGTTGCCATTAATCTGTAAGTTGCCAGCAATGCTCCGCGGGGGTCCAGATGGGCTTGAGAAGAGCGGCGTCGCATAATGAACGCCCGCCGTCCCCGCAATTTCCTGTGGGTGCACCGTTTGAAACGTTAATGGCTACCGTAGGTCCACAGTAAGAGATGGCGTCGTCAAAAAAGGTTGTGCGCAAGAAAGGCACTCAGTTTGCACACATAAAATCGAAGAATGTCTATTATAGTAATAGGCATTTAGGGACGAGGGTCCTCGACAGTGCACGACTCACAATTCGACGTTCTGATCGTTGGTGGCGGGTTTAGCGGCACAATGCTGGCCGTACACTTGCTGCGCAGCTCTTCGTCCTTGTCCGTCGCCATCGTCGACCGTGGGGCGTTGCCGGGGCGAGGCCTCGCCTATAGCAGCCCGCATCGATTTCACCTGCTTAATGTACCCGCGGGCGAGATGAGCGCATGGCCCCACGCACCCGACGATTTCCTGCGCTGGGCGCGAACCCACTACGATCCCGCCGTGCAATCGCGCAGTTTCCCTCCGCGCTCTGTTTACGGCGCGTATGTGGCCAGTTTATTGGAAGCAACCCTGGCCGACGGCGGTCGCGAGCGTTTTCAATGGATTCAGGACGAGGCGCTTTCGCTGCATCGTCGCAAAGGGAAATTTGGTATCCAAACGAAGGTAGGCGCTGAAATCTTGGCGCGGGCGGTGGTGCTGGCCACCGGAAATTTTCCGCCCGCCAACCCCAGCGTGCCCGGACTGCAAACCTCAACCGGCCTGTATTTCCAGTTTCCGTGGGACAGCGCTGCCCTGAACAACCTTCCAACCGGCGGCAGTGTTTTGCTGATTGGTTCGGGACTCACCAGCGTCGACCTCATCATGACGCTCAAATCGAAGGGGTTCCGCGGGGTGATTCATGTGATTTCGCGGCAGGGATTGTTTCCACGGTCGCGCCGGCACGAACGCCAGGACGAGTCTTGGCCTTTGTTCTGGAACGAAAAATCTCCCCGAACTGTGCGTGGCTTGCTGCGGTTAATTCGTCAACAGGTACAAGCGGCAGCCGACCGGGGCATCGACTGGCGGGAGGTGATCGACAGCCTTCGACCGGTTACACAGGACATTTGGCGCACCTTTCCGCTCCAGGAGCGGAAAAGATTTCTGCGCCATGTCCGTGCCTATTGGGATGTGCATCGTCACCGCGTCGCACCCGAAATCGGTGACGTACTCGTCGACATGCAGAATGACGGGCAAGTCCGCTTGCATATGGGAGCGATTACGCGATTCTCCGCGGACCGCGAACGTGCCGAGGTACATTACTGGGATCGGAAGAGCCGCAGTGAGAAAACGTTGCACGCCAGCCGCGTGATCAATTGTTCGGGATCCGAATCCGATTGCCGCCGTATCGATGAGTCGTTTATCACTAGTTTGTTCGTGCAGGGATTCGCGCGGCCCGATCCTCTTTTTTTGGGCCTCAACGTCGATGGCAACGGTGCATTGATTGATTACCAGGACATTCCGTCTGATCGGTTGTACGCCATCGGACCGACCCGCAAAGGATGTCTGTGGGAGACCACGACCGTGCCCGAGATTCGCGTCCAAGCCGCCGCTTTGGCAGAACATTTAGCGGGCGCGCTCGGGCACAGCCGTGGCAGGTCTCGAGGTGTTCTCAGAACTGCCTAGTCGGGGTCGCTCTGCAACATTTGCGCGCGGTTGTCCTAAGCCTGGGCTTTTACCACTGATCTTTTACCACCGATCCTCGACAACCCTCCGGCGTTGAAGCACACGGCCAAGTATGCGTTCTTCAAGCGCGGCAAAGCGGGTGCCGCCGCGAGTTCGTGGTCGGGGTATGTTTACGACTTCATCCAAGGCGACACAGCCTCCCTCAATCAGGATGACGCGGTCCGCCAGACTTATGGCCTCGGCAACGTCATGAGTTACTAGCATTGCCGTAAAACCGCGGCTTCGCCAAATGTCTTCGATGAGTTGTTGCATTTCGATGCGAGTGAGCGCGTCCAACGAACCAAGCGGTTCATCGAGAAGCAGCAAATTGGGATCATGGACCAGAGCGCGAGCCAGTGCGACCCGCTGACGCTGCCCGCCCGATAAGGTAGCAGGCCAGTCGCCGGCTCGTTCTGCCAGACCAACTTGCGCCAGGACTTTTCGCGCCTGCGGGATGAGTGCAGGCTCCAGGCCGAGCATGACGTTGGGAAGGACTCGTCTCCACGGCAGGAGGCGAGAATCCTGGAACATGACCCGAACATCAGGACGAGCTTCAGGACGAACAGCAGAACGAACAGGCGGCCGGAGATCGGGCTTGCCGTCGTGCTTTCTGGCGTGTTCTGCCACGTTGCCCAGGGTAATGGTTCCGGCCTGCGGCGTTTCCAAACCAACGACTGAACGCAGTAGAGTACTTTTGCCACATCCGCTGCGGCCGACAATGGCGACAAACTCACCGGCGGAAATCTCAATGTCAAAGTTTTCCAGCACCGTGCGTCCACCGAAGGCAATGCTGACACTCTGGATTCTGACTGAGACGCCACGCGAGCAGCGCCGGTCCCCAGTCGCGATCTCTCCCGAACTGCAAGTGACAGGCAAAGTGATCCTCTATCGTGCCCTCTGATATGCCGGATTCCAGCGCAACCAGTAGCGTTCCAATCCTTTCGCCAGAAGGTCGGCGAGCTTCCCTAAAACCGCATAAAGCAAAATGCCGACCACCATGACGTCCGTCTGCATGAATTCACGTGCGTTCATCGTCATATAGCCAATCCCCGAGCGCGCTGAAATGGTTTCGGCAACGATCAAGATCACCCACATTAGCCCGAGAGAGAAGCGCACGCCTACGAGAATCGACGGCAACGCTCCGGGCAGAATGATCTCGCGGTACAAAGGCCAGCCCGACAGGCCATAAGTTCGCCCCATTTCCAGAAGTCCGCGATCGACGGAGCGAATCCCGTGAAAGGTGTTGATGTAGACAGGGAAAAAAACGCCCAGCGAGACCAAAAAAAGCTTGGCCGATTCGTCGATGCCGAACCACAGAATGACCAGAGGAATGAGCGCCAGGGGAGGAATGTTGCGAACCATTTGAATGGTGGTATCGAGTAGAGTCTCAGCCCAATGCAGTGAACCGGTGAGTAATCCAAGTACAAGTCCAAGGCCGCCGCCCATGGCGAAACCTGCCAAGGCGCGCAGAGTGCTGACCCGGACATGCATCCACAATTCGCCAGAGGCGCTGAGCGCGATGAATGAACTCACCACCGCCCGTGGTGAGGGCAGGAAGCGGCTGGGCAGGATCCCCGCGGAGGATGCCGATTGCCAAACCATCAACAGCAAAATCGGTACGACCCAAGGCAAGGCTTGCTTCGCCAGAACACTCGGCCGAAGTTGGGTCTTCCAGGCAGGACTTTTCTGACGCTCGCTCATGGTTCCTCTTTCATGGTTCGTCGCTCATAGTTCCTCGTTCAGCGTTTAGCCTGGGTTCCCGTCGACGCCCCCTGCAAGGTCGCATCTCGGACATTAATGTGCTTGGGAATTAACTTGAGGTCGTAGAATGCGTCCGCGATTCTTTGTTGCTCCGCCAGCACAGTATCGCTGACTGGCATGACCCCGTAGCCGCCCCGCGAAACTGCCAACTCAAGCGTCGCTTGATCCAAACCGATCTGCGGTTGCAGCGCTGCGGCTGCCTCCTTTGGATTTGTTTTCGCCCACTGATCTACACTTGCCAACTCCTCCGTGACGATCGCAACCACATCTGCCCGTTTCGTGGCGTAGGATCGGGAAGCAAGAAAGAACTGGTGATTGCTGACTACACCGTTGCCATCGGCGAGAATGCGAGCGCCGGTTTGCCTTTGCGCGGCGGCAAGAAACGGCTCCCAGATCGCCCACGCGTCCACGCTGCCGCGCTCGAAAGCGGCTCGTGCATCCGCCGGCGTCAGGAAAATTGTGTCTATGTCTGTGTACCGCACGCCTGCCTTTTCCAACAGTTTGACCAGCAGAAAGTGAACGTTGGAGCCTTTGTTGAGCGCCACTTTCTTGCCCTTGAGTTCGGCGACCGTCTTGATGGGCGAATCCTTGGGAACCACGATGGCCTCAGCCGCCGAAGCGGGCGGCTCGTTTGCGACGTAAACCAGATCCGCTCCGGCGGCCTGGGCGAAGATGGGCGGAGCCTCGCCCACCGTCCCGAAGTCGATGCTTCCCACGTTCAGACCTTCGAGCAATTGCGGACCGGCCGGAAATTCGGTCCATTTGACCTCAACGTGCAGCGGAGCCAGCCGTTTCTCCAAACTACCGCGAGCTTTCAGCAGCACCAGTGTGCCGTATTTCTGGTATCCGATTCGTAGGACGTTATCGGCGCTCTGGGCCGAAGCAAATTGCGCTAAAGCCATTAGGACCAGGACAGGTGCCACGATCGTGCTGTGAAACATTACCGCTAGAGAATTGCGCATAAGTCTGAGCCCTTAGTCGATCTTGTTCTACGAATAATGTTCAGGAATAAAATGAGGGCTTCGGAAGCCGGCGATTCAATGCCCAGTCTCCCAGCTCACGAATCTTGTAATCGACCGGATCATGCAACGTGTGAGTGCGCAGGTTGCGCCAGAAGCGATCGATCCTGGCGGGGCCGGCGGCGGCGCGCGCTCCCATTACTTCGAACATCCGGCTGGTGATCTCCAGGCCGACCTTGCTGGTGGTCACCTTCGAAGCTGCCACGTCCAGCGTGCACTTGCCACGCTGATTTTCAGTGATCGCGTCTCCGCTCTCCCAGGCTCGCTGCAGAGACTCTCCCGCGATGTCTGTGAGGGCTTGCGCTCCCTGAACGCTGACAAAGAAATTTCCGTAATTCGCCAGAATGTACGGATCATCCGTGGCACTCTGCGCAGTTGATGTAATCCATGGCCTGGTTTGCGCCAGAGTGTAGTTGCGCGATTCCTCCAGCGCCCCTTCGGCAATTCCCAGAAAAATGTTGCTGAGAATCAACTGCGCAATGCACGAACGCAAGGACGCCCTGATGCTCCCCAGCGGGCCGGGCGTCTTCAAGAACTCTTCCTGTCCGGCGGCCACATCGCAGAACTCCACGGTTCCGCTGTCGGTCTGCCGCTGTCCCATCGCATCCCAGTCGTCGAGAATGCGAATCCCTGGCCGGTCAGATGGTATCGCGGCCACCACGAACTTTTCGTCTACGGAGCGAATCGCGGAGACGATCAGCATGTCGGAGTCGACCGCGCCGGAACAAAAACTCTTGCGCCCGTTGATGAGGTACCCCACACCGCACTTGGACGTAAGGCTTGTACGCTTGTCGAGCGGATTGAGCGCGTTGCCCCAGAACCATTGATTGCGCACGGTTTCAGAAAAGAGCTCTTCGGTCTGTGCCCAGGATCCGTAAAGCGACACGGAAGCCAGCATGAGATGCTGAAAGCCGAACAGATGGGCAATCGAACTATCGACACGGGCGAAGACTCGTATGAGTTTCATCGTGTCCGGCCATTCCATTCCCCAACCGCCCAACTCCGCCGGAATCGTCACGTTGAGTAGTCCGCTCGCGCGCAACAGGTCTCTCTCAATCTTTGCCGTGCCGCCTCGCTTATCGCGTTCAACGGCGGTTTGAGCAAATGCCGCTGTCAATTGATCGGCAATCTCGAAAGCATGTTGCCGGGGCGGAACGTTAACTGCGATGTGATTCATCGTAGAAAGCACTACAGTCCTCCTGTGTCGTCAGGCGTGTGACGCCATATCGCGCGCAGATGCCCACTGCTGCCCCAGCAGCACCTCTGCTGAATTGGTGTTGCTATAGCAACACACCCCGATTGACCGAACGGCCTGACAATCCCCGTAACCGCGTGAAACTTGAAATTCATGGACATAGCCGCACTCCTCTGTTGGCAAGACAATTGCCAAAGCTCAGATGGAACTCAGTCCCGGAAAGAGATCGCTAAACATGGAAGTATTCTGGTTCTTACCAACTCACGGCGACGGTCGCTACCTTGGAAGTGCCGAGCAGGCCCGAACCGTCAACTACGGATACTTGAAGCAAATTGCTCTAGCCGCCGATCAGCTTGGCTTTCAAGGCGTGCTACTGCCTACCGGCCGGTCGTGTGAAGACGCGTGGGTCGTTGCGTCAACTCTGGTCCCGGTAACCACTAGGCTGAAGTTCCTGGTCGCGATTCGTCCCGGCATTACTTCTCCCACGGCTGCCGCGCGAATGGCCGCAACGTTCGACCGGCTGTCCGAGGGACGGCTGCTGATTAACGTCGTTACGGGCGGCGACCCAGATGAAGCGCTCGGCGACGGCGTTTTTCTTACTCACGATCAGCGCTATGAAGTGACGGAGGAATTTCTCCAGATATGGCGTGAGGCAGTCGGGGGCAACGCAATTACGTTGAAAGGTAAGCATCTCCACGTAGAGAACGCGAAGGTCTTGTATCCGTCAGTGCAAAAGCCACATCCCCCGCTCTACTTCGGGGGATCTTCCAAGGTTGCTTATGGGTTGGCGGCGCGGCAGGTCGATGTTTATCTCACCTGGGGTGAACCGCCACAGGCGGTTGAAGAAAAGGTTGCGACAGTTCGGCGTCTGGCTGAGGAAGAGGGTCGCTCCGTGCGCTTCGGCATTCGCCTGCACGTCATTGTTCGGGAAACGGCGCAGGAAGCGTGGGACGCAGCGAACGATCTGATTCGTTACGTCGACGACGACACGATTGCCCGCGCACAAAAAACATTCGCGCGATTCGATTCCGAAGGCCAGCGCCGCATGGCGGAGTTGCATCGCGGCGGTCGCGAAAAACTGGAAGTAAGTCCCAATCTCTGGGCAGGCGTGGGCCTCGTGCGCGGAGGCGCCGGCACAGCGCTGGTTGGCGATCCAGCCACGGTGGCGAAAAGAATGCAGGAGTACGCCGAACTGGGAATTGAGACGTTCATTCTTTCCGGTTATCCGCACCTTGAAGAGGCGTATCGCGTGGCTGATTTGCTGTTTCCACATCTGCCGGTTTCGTCGTCGAAATCGGAGAAATCGGTTGGCAACATCACTGGCCCGTTCGGAGAACTGGTCGCGAACGAATATCTACCGCGCACGACCGCGGCGGCGCCGGTGCCGGCGCAACAGAGTTAGCCACGAGCGGCATCCGGTTTCATCTTCCGCACGATCCACAGAGGAGGAAAGTTGAGCAATCAGAAGTTGAACAATCAGAAGAGGCCGAGGCTCGCGCTTCTGGTCGCTGTTTTGATCATTATTAACGCGGCGATGTCGGCGAGTTGCAGCCGCAGGGCTTCTGTTAAGCCCGCGATCATCAGGCTCGACTATGCCTATTACAACCCCGTGAGCCTGGTGCTGAAGGATAAGAAGTTTCTGGAGCAGGATCTCGCCAGTGATGGCATTTCGGTTGAATGGACACAGAGCTTGGGCAGCAACAAAGCGTTGGAATTGCTGAACAGCAAGAGCGTCGACTTTGGGTCGACGGCTGGGGCCGCGGCGCTCATCGGAAAAGCGAACGGCAATCCGATCAAAGCTATCTATGTCTACTCCCGTCCCGAGTGGACCGCTCTGGTCGTTCGCAAAGACTCTTCCATCACGAAAGTCGCAGATCTCAAAGGCAAGAAAGTGGCCGTGACGCGCGGGACCGACCCCCACATATTCTTATTGCGCGCGCTCCACGAATCAGGGCTGACGGAAAAAGATATTGAGATGGTGGTGCTGCAGCATCCCGACGGGAGAATTGCACTCGAAAAAGGAGACGTGGATGCCTGGGCCGGTCTGGACCCGATGATGGCGCAAACCGAGTTGCAGAGTGGCTCTCGGCTTTTCTATCGGAACGTGAACTTCAACAGCTACGGTGTACTCAACGTGCGCGAAGAGTTTGCCCGCCAATATCCAGCGTATGTCGAGCGCGTGCTGACAGCCTATGAGAAGGCTCGTCTCTGGGCCCTTCGGAACCCCGAAGAATTCCGCAAATTATTTGCCACCGACGCCAAGCTCGATGATTCTGTCGTCACGAAAGTTCTGGAGCGCACAGACCTCACCAATTCGACGATTGGAGACAACCAGCGACAGGTGATTATCGCCAGCGGCGACGTGCTGAAGCAAAACAACGTGATCGATAGTGGCGGTGATGTGAATGCAACTGTGAACAGTCTGATCGATCCTCAGTATGTGCGAGACGTGGTCAACAAAAACCTGGCTCAGAAATGAGCACCGCGGAGCAGAACCGAAGGCTCGTGCGCAAAGGATCTACTGCGGAATTAACGGCCAAAGCGCCGAAAAACATCGGACGAATCCATATTCCAGATCGGCTTCTGGGCTGGATCATTCCTGTGAGCGTGCTGCTCGTGTGGCAACTCCTCGCGCGCCTCGGGGTGCTTCCCGCTAATTGGCTGCCTGCGCCGACGATCGTCGGCCAAACAATCTATCAGTTAACCGTTGCGGGCGACTTGTTGAAGCACGTGGGAATTACTATCGCCCGCGTGGGGGTTGGATTTCTGCTCGGAGCGAGCGCAGGCACGCTTTTCGGCGGTCTTACTGGTTACTTGCCAGTGGCGCGCAAACTATTGGATCCCACATTGCAGGCGTTGCGAAGCGTTCCTTCCATAGCGTGGGTTCCACTCTTCTTGTTGTGGCTGGGTATTGGAGAGACCTCGAAAATTACTCTGATCGCCCTCGGTGCGTTCTTTCCCGTTTATCTGAATCTCTCGCTTGCCATGCGTCACGTCGATCCAAAGTTGCTTGAGGTTGGCAAGTTATACCGGCTTAGCAGTTTTCAAATGGTGCGCCGACTGATTCTTCCGGCCGCCTTGCCCGAATACATCGTCGGGCTTCGCAGCGGATTGGGCCTGGCGTGGATGTTTGTCGTTGCGGCAGAGCTTTTGGGGGCGAGCAGCGGGATCGGATATCTCATGGTGGACGGCGAGATGACGGGTCGCGCTGGCGTCATCTTAGCCAGCGTGATACTTTTCGCCATCTGCGGCAAAACGACCGACTGGATGATGAATGCGGCCGGCCGCAGGCTTCTCGGCCACAGAGCCCGCTAACCCACACTCGGTGAGGCTCATTCCACCGGCCTCGGCGAGAGCAATTCAACGTATGGTCTTCGATTATGGTCAACCATCTATGGTCAACAATGGTTTCGCTCAACGCGGCACGGTCAACATCGAAATCGCCCGTAAGGCCTTTTCAGGTTCCAAGGGCACTCTCCTGGCGTTGAAAGATATTGTGCTGACCATCAACCCCGGAGAATTCGTGTGCATTGTCGGCGGCAGTGGCTGCGGGAAGACCACCTTATTGAGAATCATTGCCGGCTTGGAGACCGAATATGAGGGCGCCGTTTTTCTCGACGGCAAGAAACTCATAGGGACCGGCTTGGATCGTGGTGTGGTTTTCCAGGAGCACCGCCTCCTTTCGTGGCTCACGGTGCATGACAATGTCGCTTTTGGACTTGCAGGTCTGCCTCCCCAGGAACGCAGCAGAAAAGAACGCAGCCGAGACATTCGGCACTACATCAACTTAGTTGGGCTGGATCGGTTCGAATATGAATATCCTCACCAGCTTTCCGGCGGCATGTCCCAGCGTGTGGCCGTTGCGCGAGCACTGGTGGGTCGTCCTGAAGTCCTGTTGTTGGACGAACCATTCGCGTCCCTGGATGCTCTGACTCGAATGCGTATGCAACAGGAGATCCTGCGTATTTGGGAAGCTGAGCGAACCACGGTCGTCCTGGTCACCCACGACATTGAGGAAGCGGTCTATCTTGCCGATCGGGTGGTCATCATGTCTCCGCAGCCAGGCACCATTAGAAATATCCTTCCGGTCCGCTTGTTACGGCCGCGCGACCGTACCGATCGAGAATTTGTCCGCATACGGAAATCGATCCACGATGAATTGTTTGCGCCTCGCGGAATGACACATCTGGCTGCCGACAGTTTCTAACTTTCGGTATCAGGAAGGATCGAATGAAGCTCTCAGTTTTCTACCCTTGGGCAGCTCACCGCATTGCATCAGCTTGGCCCGAACGATATTCCGGCTGATGCCGAGTAGACGGGCCGTCTGAACTTGGTTGCGATGACAGAATTCATAGGCTGTTCTCGTAATTGCTGTCTCGATCTCTGCGTAAAGATTCGGACGGCCATCTTCAAAAAGGGCCAGTAGCGCCTCATGCAACGCTTCGAAGGGTTGGACTTGACCACTAGTCGCGATGCGCAGCCCGAGCGGAGAAAGCCTCAAATCTTCTGGTCTGACTACATTTTCCCGGCAAACCAGCAGCGCGTGGTGGATGACATTTTCCAGTTCTCGCGTATTGCCTGGCCAGGAGTGCCCGCGCACCAGCACATCGATCCCCTCCGCGCTCAGTGCGGGATCCTTAAGTCCCAGCCGTTCCCCATAAACTCCGAGAAAATATTGCGCCAGGGGCAGAATGTCACCCGGACGTTCGCGCAAAGGAGGAATATGCAGCGTGGCAACCTGCAGCCGGTAATAAAGATCTTCGCGGAAGCGTCCGGCGGCAACCGCATCCTCTAGATTCACGTTGGTCGCCGCTACCACGCGAACGTCAATCGCAACCGGACTACGCGAACCCAGCCTGACTACTTGGCGCTCTTGCAGCACTCGGAGCAACTTGACTTGCATGGCAAACGGCAAATCTCCGATTTCATCCAGAAATAACGTTCCGCCACGGGCCGCTTCAAACCATCCCGCTCGAGCTACCGTTGCTCCCGTGAATGAGCCGCGCTCATGACCAAACAATTCGCTCTCCACCAGACTTTCAGAAAAAGCTCCGCAATTCACCGCTACGAACGGACCGTCGGCGCGTGGGCTCAACTTATGGACGTGTCTGGCGATGAGTTCCTTGCCGGTGCCTGTTTCCCCAGTGACTAGGACATTTGCGGTGCTCGGTCCGATCAATTGAATTCTTTCGAGTAGCGCCTTGGACTTAACGTCTTCAAACACCAGGGCAGACGCCTTTGGGCTAAATGGCGCGACGAGCGGCCCGGGAAAACTGAGAAGTGCCTTGGGAATTGGCGCGAGAGACACTGTATAAACCCTACTATATACATGGACATTATAGTATAAGGTGGGACGGTCGTGTCAAGCGCATGATGCTCGCGAAAGTTACCCTACCCAACTAAACCCTCACATTCTACGAGGGCAAGACTTTGGTGGCGGCGGTTGGACTCGAACCAACGACCTACGGATTATGAGACCGTCGCTCTAACCACCTGAGCTACACCGCCAACTCGGGTAAACACAAAGATGCAAAGGGAAAGCGGGGATGGCCCGGACACGAGCAGGAATCCCACAGACGCGGGTGGACGCGTCCCTGCATCATTTTAAGATTCGCTGGATTCGAGTGTCAAACCGCATCTTTCCGATAATCTCGGCCTGATGATAGTGGCCGACGGCAATGGTACCTGATAAAGATCCGTGCGAAACTGAACAACAGATGAGAGTCATTGCTGTCATCCCCGCGCGCTTGGCTTCCACGCGTCTCCCGCGCAAGATGCTGCGCGAGATCGCGGGCGAGCCTTTGCTGGCGCTAACCTATCAGGCCGTGCGCCGTTGCCCGCAGCTCGACGAAGTAGTGGTTGCAACCGACTCCGATGAAATCTTCCAGTTCTGCCAACGGCGCGGTTTTTCAGCGCGAATGACTTCACCCAACCATCGCTCCGGCACGGAGCGCACCCACGAAATCTCCACTGTCATCGCCGCTGATATCTACATCGATGTGCAAGGCGATGAGCCTCTGACCAGGCCCGAACACATCGCCACACTGATCGACGTGATGCGGCCCGAGGAAGTTGAAGTGGGCACCTTGAAGACACCCGCGGCAGAGCACGACATAACTAATCCGGGAGCCGTGAAGGTCGTGACCGATGCTCAAGGCCGTGCCCTCTATTTTTCCCGCGCCACCATTCCCTTCGATCGCGATGGCGCGCATCCGCCTTACTACAAGCATCTCGGAATTTACGGTCATCGTAAGCAGGCGCTCGACAAATTCGTGCGCTGGCCGGAGTCTCCGCTGGAGCGCAGCGAACGCCTCGAGCAGTTGCGCTTCTTGGAGAACGGAGTTCCGATTTACGTTGCCAAGACTGTGTTTGACACAATCGGCGTCGATACCGAGGAAGATGTGAGGCGAGTGGAAGAAATTCTGCGCGGCGGCCTCAGGCGAGTTTAGCATCGTCTGCACGAATCAGATTCCGCGAGAAGCATGATTTTCGTGAGTCTAGAGTCTTGATTCTAGCTTCGTGATTCCAGCATCGGATTTTGCCTTCGAAAGATGGGGAACTCTGGCGATCCTACTTGCGCGACGTGCTCCTCAGCGAAGCGGGTAACACGCTCCAGCGCTGCCTGCAAATTGCGGTGAAATTCCGCCATCTGCGCATCGTCGGCTGTAGCCGGGACTCTCATCTTGGCGCTCAGGCGGACCAGTGCCTTCGAAAATGGCTTGGGAATCATCAGTGCATCCCACGTATTGAGAACCCATGCATCGCTGAGCGCCACATAGAACGCCGCCATGGGCGCGCCGCTGGCACGCGACAGCAAGATCGGTCCCGGCTTGGCCACGTATTTTGGCCCGCGGGGACCGTCGATGGTAAATGCAACCGTAATGCCTTGTTCCAACTCGCTCTTCAGACCGAGCAACGCGCTTGCGCCGCTTCGGTTGCTCGATCCGCGAACCGCCACGAAACCCAGTTTTTCAATCGTGCGCGCGATGTATTCCCCGTCGAAGCTGCGGCTCACCATCACCGCGATTCCGGTCTTTCTCCACAGCCATGTGCTGGCGAACACCGCGCGGTGCCAGAAAGAATAGATCACAGGCTTTTCATAAGTTGCGCCGGGCGTGTCCGGTGGTTCTTCCCACGATATGGAATAACGCAGTGTCGGACCAATCAGTGAAACGGCCAGATAGTTAACCGCAGTGATCAGCCTTAAAAGAATTCTTTGCCGCAGTGAGAAGCGGCGACTTTCTACGACGGACGCCTGCTCGGGCTCCACTGCGGCTGAAGAAGAACTCACGCGGCTATTGTAGCCGCACGCAGCGGCTCATTAGGCGTCTTTACGCATCCAGATACGCGACGATCCACTCCTTGAGCCGTTGCCGGCGCTCGTCGGTTGGGTCAAAGCGAATGCCAAAACCTTTGGTCGGTTTTTTCCACGTAACCTGTCCACGCACCCAGACCCGCGGCAGCGTAAGCAAAGAAAACGAAACTTCTACCGGACTTCCCGGTTCGGGCGCGTGACTGCCCCTGAGCGACATGCCGCCCGAACTGATCTCCTGGCTCGTGGCGGTGATACGCGCGCCATCGTTCATTACCACGGCAACTTCGGTCATCACCGGGACGCGCACATACCGGCGGAATTCGTGGAGCACCAGCATCTGTGTGGAACGTACCAGCTTGATCGCGGCTGACCGCTCTAACGGTTCGTGAAATATGGCATTGATGCACAGCTTGGAATATCGCATGGCATCCTGCGCCGTTCCACCCAGCCCGAAAATAATGATTCGGCTGTTGGAAGTTGACCCTCGCGCCAGTTCGATTATGCTCCCCGCGGTTTCTTGCAGCGGCAAAACGCAGGCCTCGAACTTTTCCCGTTGTAACCGGTCTGCGCGCTCGGGCGCAATTGAAACTGTTTCAATTCCAAACTGGCGAAAACATTCCGTGATCAGATGAGCGGAAGGTTCGGGCACGTCAAACAGTGCGACGCGCGCTGTGGTCTTGCGATGAACCGATTGTGGAGCGAGAACGGTGCCAGTTGAAGTGGGCATGAGTCCCAGGGGATGAACTCCTTTAAAAGTCCATTCTGACGCGGCTTTTCGCGGTTGCATAGGTTTCCAAAGGGCGAAGCCCGTTTCCAAAGGGCCATTACGGAAGTTGCATTTCCACCCATTCGCCCCCACTCCCTTGGTTTGTGTCAGGTAAGATGTTTCGATCCTTGTGCTTGCAGCCGCGATTGCGCTTATAGAAAATGGTAACTCTCAACCACATCCAGTCGGCCATGGGCCGGATTCGCAAAAACGCCGAAAGAAAATCCACTTTCGGCACCACCAATGAGCGCATTCATACCGATTTCGTCGACGCAATCCACATATGCGCGGCAGTGGAGCAATATTCATTCAAACTGCTTCCGAAATCGCTCCCATTGATCCTTCACTTCACTCAAATCGCGCCGCAGTTCCGCCACTTCCTCTTCCAACCTCGCGAGGCGCTCATCGCCTGCTGAATTTCGTCCAACCGTCGCGGAGGCCTGCACCGCCACTTCCACCACATCTCCGGCAAACAAATGCGCATAACGCGATTCCTTCGTTCCCGGCTGGCGCGGCAACACTTTCGCCAGCAGCGGCTCCCGCTGCATCAACTTCTGCAACGCCGATTGCACATCCTCCAGCGCCTCGAAGCGGTGCATGCGTTCGGCGCGTCCACGCAGTTCGCCCGGAGTTTGCGGGCCACGCAGCAGCAACACGCACAGCACCGCAATTTCGGGGCGCGTGAAGTTGAAGACCTCCTGCAAACGTTGCTCGTATTTCGTGACGCGGCTGTCGGCGCCGCGCGCAGGGCCAGCCATACCCCGCTGCTGCAGGTCTTCCAGCGCGTCGCGCACGGCATCTTCGTCCAACTGCATAACCGGGTCCCGATTTGATTTCTGATTGCAGGCGTTTACGAGCGCGTTCAGCGACAACGGGTAGTATTCCGGCGTGGTGATGTCTTTTTCGATCAGCGAGCCGAGCACGCGAACTTCAGTTTCCGACAGGTTCAGTTCCATGCTCACAGATTCTACCGGGCGAAGATTGTAACGAGGGAAGATTGTACCCAGAGAGCGTTTTAACACGGGCGCAGAAGTCGACCGTCGGCCGGCGCAAAGCTCGACGGCGCTCACGGTATACTCAATAGTTTGTTTGCTCCACAGGTGTTCGTTAGAGCCATCGTCATTGTAAGTTTCTAAGTTTCAAGGAGCGTGCGGATATGAGTGAACTGGCAACAGCAACGCGAGTCCCCGTTGACGTGCTGGTAGAGAAACTGCGCCTGCTCCCGGGGAGCGCTTTCGATGGAACCGAACAGATTCTTTCTCTACTCGAGAAGTTGCCGGTCGCCGTGACCAGTCTCGCACCTTATTTGACTTGGGACCGCCAGCATTACACGCGCAATTTGATCGACAAGACCGAGTTCTACGAACTGATCGCCATTTGTTGGGAGGTCGGCCAGTTCAGCTCGGTGCACAATCATCGCGACCAGAATTGCTGGATGGCAGCTCCGGTGGGGAATCTCCTCGTAGAGAATTTTCACGTCGAATTTCAGGATATCGAGGCGGGAATGTGCCGTTTGCAGGCATCTAACACCGTGGAGTTGACGGCGGCAAGGCCGTGTGCGGTCGATCCGCGCGAGCCGGTGCATCGGGTGGTGAATCCTCGGGACGCGAACCAGCGCGCGGTGACGTTGCACGTTTACTCGCGCCCGTTTGACAGCTGCGTGGTCTATTCGCCCGAGCAGGGAACGTGCGGGGATATTCGCCTTCACTACAATACAGTTTTCGGAAAAGCGGTTGGCGGTAGCCAGTAGCCAGCGGCTAAAACGGATGCTGTGGACGAACCGGTATGGCGGTGTGCGGGAGACTGCTCGTAAACCTGCAACGGCTGACAACTGGATGCCGGCAACTGCATTTCAAGGAGGAATCGTGAGGAAATACCTGGGAGTGGTGGCTGCGCTGTGCTCGATCTCGTGGGCGCAGACGCCAACTTCAGCTCCCGATGCAGCTCAAGCTCCGACCCAGGCTCAAGGACAAACCCCCACCAGTGATCAAACTCCGGCACAGGCGCCCGAGGCGCCAACGATTCCACCGCGCGCCGAAAAACCGATCGTCCCTCCTACACCGTATCCTCGCCTGGAAGTTTTTGGCGGAGGCACCTACGCAGAGACTGGTTTTTTCAATTCAGGCCACTGGGCGGGACTCTACGGTTGGGACGCTTCACTGGCTGGGAACGCGACTCGCTGGCTCGGGTTCGTAGTCGAAGGCGGCCAATACTTCGGAACCTCTAAGATTCCCGTTGCCGTGCCCGCTCCATTTCCATTCCCCCCCTGCCAACCCAATTGCACGGCTCCTACTTTCGGCGTCGACACGCGAGAGTACAACATTCTGTTCGGGGCTCAGTTCGTGCGCCGTAAATGGCAAATCTGGACGCCATTCGGCGAAGTCCTGTATGGACATCAGGGCGTGCGTGGTGATGTGACTCCGGCGATCCCAGGACCTGTCGTAATGGAAATTGGCACAGGCCGGGCGCTGGAGCTCGGGGGCGGATTCGATCATCCAATTTCCCCGCGACTGGCATTGCGGCTCAAAGCCGACTACTTCCAGACTGGCACCGCGTTCCCAGCCGAACCTCACCAGAAGCAGGACAACTTCCGCGTCTCCTTGGGAGTTGTCATTCGCAGAGTGCCAAAAAAGAAGCGCAGGCTTGAGGAGGACACTGAGGAACCGTAAGCCCCGGCGCTTCGAACGAGCACGGCGAGCTTTGTCGCGAGCTTATCGAAAACCTGCCGAAACCGCGCCAATCACATTCACAGTCGCCGCGGCAAAAACTGCCAGCCGCGCATACGCTTGGTTACATTTTATGATCGTCGCAGAAGGTCGCTTATCGGCTCAGTCTTGGCTCGCACTTCCTTAGCAAAATCGGAACCCTTTTCCACGGCTTCCTCAAAACGGTCCTTTGCCTCTTCCGTCCAGTCGGAAACGGTTTCGAGCGCATCGTCATAGGAACGGCGCAGGTCTTTCCGCAGTTGGCGCCCGGCCTTGGGGGCAAGCAAGAGGCCAATGGCTGCGCCTACGCCGAGGCCGATCAATAAGAACGTCAGAGCAGTGCCGACTGTGCTTCCAGAACTCTCATATTTTCCAATCTGCATAATGAACCTCCAACTACTCTATTCTAGACCGAATCTCGAATTGGTAATCAGCGATTAGCAATTGATCACTTAAAAACAATCATTTGCAATTGAAAAATGAAGACCGCATTTGCCGCTTTCCAATTACCTATTACAAATTACAAATTACCAATCCCAAATTCGTACCTCGGTTCCCACAATGCTCTCCCTCTGTGTAAAATAAAATGTTGATTCCAAGTGCGGCGGACAGCTCAGCTTCCCGTCCCGCTGCAAATTTCCTGTGAGATTGAAGGAGATGTAACCAGGCAATGTCGATTCCAGCGACCCAACTGCGTCCCGGCATGATCATCAAGCACAACAATGACTTGCACTCCGTCTTCAGTGTCGAACACCGTACCCCGGGCAACCTGCGCGCCTTTATCCAGGCCAAGTTGCGCAACCTTCGCACCGGCGCCATGTTCGAGCACCGTTTCCGCTCTCCCGACCCCATCGAGAAAATCAACGTCGACGAAGAAAACATGGAGTTTCTCTACAGCGACGGCGACGACTACTATTTCATGAATACGGAAAACTACGAGCAGACGCATCTCACCCGCGACATTCTGGGCGATGCCGTCGACTATCTAACGCCGAACCTGCAAATCAAAGTTGAGTTTTTCGACGGCAAAGCCGTCGGTATCGAGCTGCCGCAAACGGTTGTACTGACCGTAATGGAGGTAGAGCCGGGCCTGAAAAGCGCAACCGCCTCGAGCGTGACCAAGCCGGCGACAACCGAAACCGGACTCGTCGTGCAAGTGCCGCCATTCATCAATGAAGGTGAGAAGATCAAGGTGGACACAGCGGAGGGAACGTATCTTTCCAGGGCTTAAGGTTTCAAGGTTTCCACCCAAATGTCACTGCACCTCGAAGGCGATTAGAAAATGACTTCCTTTGTTCTGACTTTGTTGGTCACGGGAGTTGCTTTTTACGGACTCGGGAGTTGCTTTTTACGGACTTTGGTACGGAGCGTATGCCAGGAAATTATACCGTGCGAAGTCCTTACACTGGACGCTTTAAGTATCGCTACAGCCCGAGCCTTTTCCAGCGTATCGCCGTTTGCACAGGGAGCCTCGTGATCCTCCTGGCGGGGTTCGCTCAGATTCTTAGAATGTGGAAGCCACGATGATTTCTATCCTTGAAACTCTGAAACCTTGAAACTTTGAAATGTGAGCCACACTGAAAATCGTACCTTAGCAAAGCGTTATCTCATCCGCGGCCGCGTGCAAGGTGTCGGATTCCGCTGGTTTGTGGAACGCGAAGCGCACTTGCTCGCCATCACCGGATGGGTGCGCAACAATCCCGATGGCAGCGTCGAAGTGCTGGCCATCGGTACCCGAGAGCAACTGGCCGGATTGCGTTCGCGCTTGCAGGAGGGTCCGCGCGCGGCGCGGGTCGATGATGTAGACGAATCGGAAACCGAGCCCGTCTCAGGGCTCAGTTCCTTTCAAGTTCGAGGGGCATAACTTCGAGGAGCATAATTTTATAAATGGCGACCAGGATACCGAACCCGATGCGAACCGAACCTCTCGATTGCGATGCGTTGAAAAAACTGATCCGCGAAGTTCCCGACTTCCCGAAGAAGGGCATTTTGTTTTATGACATCACTACGCTGCTCAAGGACAAGCTCGGTTTCGCGCGCCTGATTGATGCGCTTTCTGAACACTACATCGGCAAAGAGATCGACCTCGTGCTGGGCATGGAAGCCCGGGGATTTATTTTCGGTCCGGCGCTCGCCTACCGGTTGAATGCCGGATTCGTTCCGGTGCGCAAGCCGGGCAAGCTTCCGGCTGAGACGGCAAAGGTCAGCTACGAACTCGAATACGGCAGCAACTCGCTCGAAATCCACAAAGACGCGGTCGCGAAGGGTCAACGCGTCCTCATTGTGGATGATCTGCTGGCTACGGGCGGAACGGCGGTCGCAACGGCCGAATTGGCTGCCGGTCGCGGCGCACAGATCGCAGGATTAGCCTTCGTAGTTGAGTTGGATTTCCTGAAAGGTCGCGAGAAGTTGGCCAAGTACGATGTCTTCTCGCTTCTGCATTACGATCGCTGATTACCGCGGAACGATGAGGGTCATTTTCCAAACATCTGCAAGCGGGAGGGGCTAAGTCCGACGTCGGTTAACGTCTGGAGCCCCTCCTACTTAATCAGATATGCCACAGCGAGAAATAAACCTCTCCAAATTGCCAGACTGAAGGCAATAGACACAGCATAGGAAAAAATCGCAACCCAATTCCATCTCACCGATTCATTCTCGTTTTCGGTCTTCAGCATGGCGAAGCGCTCACTCACTTGATTAGAAGCAATTCTCGGACCTTTGGTTGGTACCCGCAAGTGATTGGAAATATTCCGCAAGTTTGACCGCAGTTTCCCGAATCCGGTGATTCACCCGATGCCAGTAGAGATTTCCCCCCAGTACTGCGAAATTTTTCACGTTACCTCGGCTCCCTACCTTTTCTTGCCGGCACCTAATACTCCACGGCTACAGTGGTAATCTATTGCCCTGCACGGTGAAGTATGCGCACGGTCTTGGGTTCAATGCAGCGGTTCGAGATCGGACCAAAGAAGGCTGGTCCAAACACGGCCGACCTCAACCGATCAGAACATAGTCGGACCGACGTTACCCGAATCAACCTTGGCCAAATCGACTTTGGAAAGACCACGGCTCCTCTTGTGCTAGCCGCCATAACGCTGATCGCGTGGGTCAATGTGCTCGCACAGCCCGTCGCGCCAGCCCTCCCACCGTCAATAACAACCGCGCCTCTCTCTGTCGACCAAGTGGTGAACAATCTCATCCGCAAAGATGCCGAGCGCGCCCAGGCTCTGCGCCACTATCAAGCGACCCGCATCTATCACCTTTCCTATCGCGGATTCCCAAGCGATCACGATGCGGAGATGATCGTGGAGGCAACCTACGACAGCCCTTCCACGAAACGCTTTCGGATCGTCTCGCAACAGGGATCGAAACTGATTGTCGACCACGTCTTCAAGCGCTTGCTGCAAAGTGAAGAAGAAGCAACGGAGCCAGAAATTCGCGACAACATGATGCTGAACCGGAGTAATTACGACATTGCACTCGTCGGCTATGAGTCTTCAGGCCACGGTAAACAGTACGTGCTTTATGTCACGCCAAAAGAGATGAGCAAGTATGTGTATCGCGGTAAGGTGTGGGTGGATGCGACCGATTTCGCCGTAACCAGAATTGACGCCGAGCCCGCCAGGAATCCTTCGTTTTGGACAAAGAGAAGCGAGTTTCACCACGAGTATATGAAGGTGCAGGATTTTTGGCTGCCTTGCCGGAACGAGTCAGTAAGCCAAGTCCGACTTGGGGGGCGCGCCACTCTGACCATTGAATACCGTAACTACCACGTAGTCGATTCGCGAGTCTCGCTGAATGCTCCGACTGCGGCCTCCGCGCCTGGCATCCGGTAGTACAATCCGGCCATGGATGGCCTGATCCAGTCCAACCCAAATCCTACGGCCGAGCGGCAGGAGTCCATCCTGCGCCCCATTCTCATCGGCATCGTCATCGTTGGAGTCGTGGTTGGCATTCTGGCGCTGATTTTCCGGGCGGAGCAGCCCAAGCCGGCCCCGCCTCCAGCCTATGCTGCGAACCTGAAATTTTCGGATCTGAAAACGAGCGCGGCGCAGAACTTTGTCGGCACCACAGTCAACTATCTCGACGGCGCCATCACCAACACTGGCGACAAGACCGTTGTGCACGCGGTCGTTAGGGTCACGTTTAAAGACGACATGGGACAGACTGCGCAGCGCGAAGAGCTTCCTCTGCGCGTTCTCCGCACCGGCGGACCCTACGATGAAGCTGTCGACCTCAGCCTTTCGCCGCTGGCACCCGGCCAGAGCGAACCCTTTCGCCTGACCTTCGAGAATATCTCGGCGCAATGGAATCATGCCTATCCCGATTTGCAGATCACGGAAGTTACAGCGAAGTAGAAGTTATTGCGAAGAATTTTGCAGTTACATCCTTATAAGTGCAAAAAGCTTGTCAATGAGTCTTCTTCATGCGATGAACTCATGATTTCGTTTGACTCGCGCGGCTCTTCGGTATATGTGTATTTTCTCTCTTATGCGGAAGCGCGCCGCCATACTCGCGTACTTGGCCATTACCACGTTGGCATCGGGCCGTGATAAGCCACAAATCTGGCTGCAAGTCCGTACCCCGAATTTCATGGTTGTGACTGACGCCAATGAAAAAATTGGCCGGCGCATTGCCGACCAGTTGGAGCGTATGCGGGCCGTCTTTCAGCGCGTGCTTCCCCACGCGGTGCATGATAACGACTCTCCCGTCATTGTGATGGCTGTCAAAGACGAAAAGGACTTCCGCGCCCTCGAACCGCAAATCTATCTGGAAAAAGGACAAATCAAACTTGGTGGGCTTTTTCTGGCTACGCCGGACAAAAACTACATTCTTATGCGAGTGGATGCGGAGGGCGACCACCCCTATGCCGTGATTTATCACGAGTACACGCACCTTCTCCTTCGCAAGTCCGCAGAATGGTTGCCCTTGTGGTTGAACGAGGGGTTGGCCGAGTTTTACGAGAATACGGACATCCACGATAAGGACGTCGCACTGGGCCAGCCGAATTCACAGAATTTGCAGTTGCTGCGCGAGAGCCGCCTTTTGCCGCTCGCTTCGCTGTTCGCGGTCGATCACAATTCGCCCTATTATCACGAGGAAAATAAAGCTTCCATTTTCTATGCCGAGTCGTGGGCGCTCACCCATTATCTTTTCGTAAGAGACCACGCAGAGAACACGAACCATCTAGCCGACTACATGGACCTGTTACAGAGCAACGAAGATGCTGTAGCAGCGGCGACCCGGTCATTCGGCGATCTTAAGCAACTGCAGTCCTCGTTGGAGGGCTACATTCGCCAGGGAAGATACACCTTTTACCACGGGCCCATTTCCGTCGATGTCGACGATACAGCGTTCAAGGTACAAAGCTTGACCGAGGAGCAGGCAGACGCGCGACGGGCCGATTTCCTCGCCTACGACGGACGCCTCGCCGATTCCCGTTCCCTTCTGGATCAGGTGCTGCACGAAGACCCACAGAACATTTCGGCGCATGAAACCATGGGATTCCTGGAGTTTCGCGCGGGCCATCTGGAGCAGGCGCAAAAATGGTACGAACAGGCGGTAAAACTGGACTCGCAGAGCTATCTCGCCCACTACTACTACGCCGCAATCTCGATGAGCGAAGCGATTCCAGTCGACGACTCCCTGGTCGAAGCCAGTTTACGCACCGCAATCAAGCTCAATCCAACGTTTGCGCCGGCCTTCGATCGATTAGCGGCTTTCGAGGGTATGCTGCGGCAAAATCTCGAGGAAGCGCACATGATGTCGCTTTCGGCTGTGGAACTGGACCCGGGCAATGTCGGTTATCGCATCACCGCGGCCAACCTACTCATGCAATTGCAGCGAAGCGAGGATGCCGCGAATGTGCTGCGTATTGCCTTGCGCATGGCCAAGACGCCTTCGGAAACGGCGATGGTGCAAGGTTTTCTCACGCAAGTCGAGCAATACACGAACGCCAGGCAACGGGCGACAGCACAAAATCGCCGTTCCGCCACGGAACCTATGGATAACGCTCCAGCGAACGTGGAAACGGTCGAGACCGCTGATGGCGATGTTGAGGCGCCAGATGTTGACGAGCCGGAAGAAGTGCCAAAAGGGCCTCACCATTTCCTGTCCGGCACGCTGCATGATGTGCAGTGTCACACCCAAAAGATCGACATGGTGATCGCCGCGCAAGGCAAAACCATGCCATTGCACGCCGGCAATTTCTATAAGATTCAATACACAGCTCTCGGCTTCACGCTGCAGCATGATCTCAATCCCTGTAGAGATCTAGAGGGTAAATCCGCCAAGGTCGAATACATTGAATCTTCCTCCGACTCCAAAGTGTTGTACGTGGCCGCGATCGAAATCCACAAGTGAGAGCTGCAACTCCCTTCGACATCATCACAGCGCAACCCTCCCCTGCAAACGTCATTCTCCTCTCCGTTACAATCACTTCGTGACTGATGACGTCAAACCGTTCCGTCTAACCGAGTCTGTTAAAGCTGCGGGTTGAGCGTCCAAGCTGAGTCCGGCGGCGCTGGACGCAGTGCTTGGGAAATTAGCCCGGCAACAGGACCCGAATGTGCTCATCGGCTTCGATCACGCCGACGACGCCGGAGTGTATCGGTTGACGCCGGAAACGGCGCTTGTGCAGACCGTCGATTTTTTTACACCCATCGTGGACGACCCCTACACCTTCGGCCAGATCGCCGCCACCAATGCCCTCAGCGATGTCTACGCTATGGGTGGAAAACCGCTGACTTCGCTCGCGCTCGTCTGCTTTCCAGAAAAAGGCGATCTCGAAATTCTTGAGCGCATCCTTGCCGGCGGCTTGGCAAAGATGATCGAAGCCAGCTGCACGGTAGTCGGCGGACATAGCATCCGCGATGACGAGACAAAATTCGGATATTCGGTCACAGGAGTGATTCATCCCAAACGCGTGCTGGCAAATCAGGGCGCGCAACCCGGCGACCGGTTGCTGTTTACCAAAGCTCTCGGGACGGGGGTCATTTCGACCGCAATCAAGAAAGGTGTGGCGCAGCCCGAATGGATCGACGCAGCCGTGGCCTCAATGACCACGTTGAATAAACGCGCAGCTGAAGTAATCGCAGATGTTGCGCGTTCCTGGTCTGTCCATGCTCTGACCGACGTTACCGGGTTCGGCCTGATCGGCCACGCGCGCGAAATGGCGCTGGCGTCAAACGTCAGCCTCATCGTTGAATCCGCCAACATTCTCGTGCTCGCGGGCGCTCTCGACTGCATTCGCGCCGGCTATATTCCCGGTGGACTCAGAGCCAATCGCGATTTTGCCGAATGCCTGGTCGGTTACGATGAAACAGTTTCCGCCGATATCCGCACGCTTTTGTTCGACCCGCAAACTGCCGGAGGATTGCTGATCTCTGTCTCCTCCGAAGACGCCGTTCCGCTCACACGTGCCCTGCAGGATGCCAGTGTTCCTGTCCTCGAAATCGGCCGAGTCGTGGCACGTACCAAACCCTTAATCCGCGTGGCTTGATTCGTGCTTCGCACCACCTCCCTGGATCAGTCCCCAGATATGCGCCAGATGATGATCATCGTGCTCGGCCACAAAAAATAAGTGGTCTACCAGCCGCATCGGAATTTTCAATCTCAGATGCGGAATGTTGCGTGCAAGAACCGTCGGGTCGATGCTATCCACTCGGTTCACCAGGCGCGACCGTGCGCTTCGAAATTGAGCCAGAATGTCACCGATTGAGCGCCGATTGTACTGCGCTTCCCACGTGCTTCGATTGGTCAGGTCAGCAACAGTAAGCTGCGATGCTCCCGCCAGATAGTCATCGACGCGTGCCATCCAAAGCGATTCGAGATCGACCAGATGCCCGGCATGTTCCTGGGCCGACCACTTTTCACCCGGCCTTGCCGCCAAAACTCCATGAGCCACGCCACGGCAAATTTCCTCCAAACGCGCCGGTGTGCCTCTCAACCGCGCGCACAGCATAGGATGATGTTCGACGGGAAACGTGAACTCAAATTTGCGCTCAAACCACGCTGGCGGAGGATTCATAGTTGCGGATGAAAGATGCGGGAGGAATGCTCACATCAAAGATGCTGAAACAATCGGAAACGATTCGTCAAAGCGTAATCGGACATTTCTCTTGCGATTAAAGACAGGTCAGCCGCCCAACAATTTGTTTACTTCGTTATGAGGCACCGCTCCCTCCATCGCGCTGTACGTTCCCGATGTCCTGAGTTCTTCCGCCAGCCGTCGCAGCAGACTGAGCGTCGCGCGGATTGGTCCAGATCCCACGCTCACACGCGCCACGCCGAGCTTCGCCAGCTCCGGAATCGACGGCGATCCCGGCCCGGCGAGAATGTTGAGTGGACACTCGACCGCTTTGGCGAGGCGTCCGATCGTTTCGGGGTCTTTTAGTCCGGGAGCGAAGACACAATCGGCGCCCGCATCGCGAAACGCAAGCAACCGTCGCACAGCTTCGGAATAATCGGCGTCTGGATTGCCACCGCCCGGCAGAAGATAAACATCTGTGCGAGCGTTGACGACAATTGGCGTGCGCATCTCCAGAACCGTCTGACGCACTACCTTGATTTTTTCTACCGCGAGCTCTAATGAACATAATGGCTGATCCTGTCGGCCGGTTGCGTCCTCCAGGTTCATTCCAACAGCTCCCGCCTCGATCAGTTCGCGCGTCGTTCTCGCCACATCTTCCGCCGTGACACCGTATCCCGCTTCTACATCCGCGGTCACTGGCACATGCACGGCGCGAACGATGCGGCCGATGCGAGCCAGCATTTCTTCGCGTGGAATACGCTCGCCGTCGGGATAACCGAGCGAAAACGCGATGCCGGCCGAGGTCGTCGCAATCGCGGGAAAGCCGGCTTCCTCAAAGATGCGGGCGCTCGCCACATCCCACGCGTTCGGCAAAATGAGCACACCCGGCCCGCGATGCAACTGCCGGAACTGATTTGCTTTGCTGGTCTGGAATTCCATAACCTCTCTCGATTCTCGTTTCGAAACCCGCGCCGATAGGTTTTGCCGCGCAGGTAATCGCTTGCTCAACCTCGCTGTGCCAACCCCGCAAATCAACCCCTGCTGCGAGCCTTTTCCTTCATGCGGGCGACAAAAGTCGGAACGTGTACCACCGCGCGTCCGACTGTCCCACGCCCGATTTCCTGCGTGCCGTCGTGGGCGCGGACATGCATGGTATAGAAGCGTCCGTCAAACGACTCCAGTTCCGCCTCCGCCTCGATCTTCATTCCGATCCCGCTCGCCGCTCGGTGTTCCACGTGGATCGAGGTGCCCACGGTGATTTCTCCCTCGTCGCAAAACGGCTGCAGTGCGTGGAAGCAGGCCGTTTCCATCAGGCGAATCATATCTGGAGTGGAATAGACCGGCGGCAGATCCGGATGATGGCCGGCGAGCGTGTGCTTCAGTTCAACGGTTTCCGCCGCTTTGCCGCGCGCGCCAATGGGAATCTGCCGGGCCAAATTACGATCCCGTCCCGGAACCATCCGCCGGCCACGCGAATAAGAACATTGCGACCACAGCGAGTCTCATGCCGTCCAATTGTAGATGGAATTTCGACAACTGGGCAGAAGCGGATTGAAGGTTCCGGCGCTGTGCTTCGGCACCGGAACTTTTGGAGGCGGCAACGAGTTCTTTCGCGCCTGGGGCGAAACCGATGTGGCCGAAGCCACGCAACTGATCGACCTCTGCATGGATGCCGGCGTCAACTTCTTCGACACCGCTGATGTCTATTCGCAGGGGCTCTCCGAGCAGATTCTCGGCAAAGCGATTCAGCACCTGCCGCGTGAAAGCCTGCTGCTTTCCTCGAAGGCGACGTTCCAATTCGGCGACGGTCCCAACAATGTCGGCTCGTCGCGCCTCCACTTGACGCAGCAAATCGAAGGCAGCCTGAAGCGGCTGCAGACCGATTACATCGATGTTTATCACATGCACGGCTTCGATGCGCTCACACCGATGGAAGAGACGCTGAGCACACTCGACCAGTTTGTTCGCGAAGGCAAGGTGCGCTACATTGCCGCCTCCAATTTCTCCGGATGGCATCTGCAAAAATCGCTCGCCATCAGTGATCGCTACGGTTGGACGCGCTACACCGCGCATCAGGTTTACTACTCCTTGATTGGCCGTGATTATGAATGGGAGTTGATGCCGCAGGCTTATACCGAGGGCATCGGCGCGTTGGTATGGAGCCCGCTCGGGTGGGGACGTCTGACGGGAAAGATTCGCCGCGGCCATCCTTTGCCGGCGGTGAGCCGGTTGCACAAGGCCGCTGAAGGTGGTCCCGTCGTCGCCGACGAGTATCTCTACAAGGTTGTGGACGCGCTCCATGCGGTTGCCACTGAGACGGGCAAAACCGTGCCGCAAGTGGCCTTGAACTGGTTGCTTCGCAAGCCGACCGTTTCCAGCGTGATCATTGGCGCGCGCAACGCAGAACAACTGCGCGACAATCTCGCCGCCGCGAGTTTCACGCTGACTAGCGAACAGGTCGCCAGACTGGACGAAGCTAGCGCGCCGCAGGTCGCCTATCCGTATTGGCACCAACGACAATTCCAGGATCGCAATCCACTGCCGCCATCCTATCGCTGAGAATTGCCGCCTTGCGCAAGAACAGCTGGCGATTCCGGAGTTCTATCGCTTCCAGGTTGCTACAATCAATGCAGTTCCTTTCCGTTGTGGGCGTGGAAGCAACGCAAAATGCATTCTTTTGACGAACATTTCGACGTGGTAGTGGTCGGTGCAGGCCATGCCGGATGTGAAGCTGCCATGGCGGCCGCGCGCATGGGACTGAAGACCGCTCTCTACACCTTGAACGTCGATCTGATTGCCCAAATGTCGTGCAACCCGGCGATCGGCGGCATCGCTAAGGGACACCTCGTGCGCGAAGTCGATGCTCTCGGCGGAATCATGGGTGAGATTACCGATGCGGTCGGAATCCAATTTCGCCTCCTCAACACTTCGCGCGGACCCGCCGTCTGGTCTCCGCGCGCCCAATGCGACAAGCAAGCCTATCGCCTCAAGATGCGCGAGGTGCTCGAGTCGCAGCCGAATCTGAAGATCAAGCAGGCAGAGGCCGCGGATGTAATCGTCGAGCAGCACCCAGCTCGCAGCTCCCAGATCGAAAGCCAATCGCAGGAATCTGACCACTGGCCAATAACCACTGGCCACCGCATTCGCGGCATTCTCCTCCGCGACGGTCGCCGCGTCTCAGCCCAAGCTGTCATCATCACGACCGGAACTTTTCTTAACGGTCTGATTCATTGCGGCGAGCAGCAGTATCCCGCCGGCCGTTCAGGAGAGCCGGCTGCGGTCCTGCTCGGTGAAGCGCTCAAGAAACTCGGCCTGCGCGGATGCCGTCTGAAGACCGGAACCCCTCCGCGGCTCGACGGACGCACCATTGACTGGGCGCGCTTCGAACTGCAGCCGGGCGACTCCGATCCCGCTCCGTTCAGTTTTCGCACCCGGCGCGTCGCGCATCACGCCTCGCAGGTCCCATGCTACATCGCCTTCACCACCGAAGAGACGCATCGCATCATTCGCCAGAACGTGCATCGCTCGCCCATGTACAGCGGCCAGATTCAATCGACCGGCCCGCGCTATTGCCCGTCGATCGAAGACAAGATCGTCAAGTTTCCCGACAAACTGACGCACCAGCTCTTTCTCGAACCCGAAGGCCTGAACACGCACGAAATCTATGTCAACGGCATGAGCACTTCGCTGCCGATCGAGGTGCAACTGGCCATCCTCAAGTCGATTCCGGGTCTCGAAAACGCCGAAATGATGCGTCCGGGCTACGCGATTGAATACGATTCCATCGATCCCACGGAATTGAAGCGCACTCTGGAAACAAAGAAAATTGCGGGCCTCTTTCTCGCCGGCCAGATCAACGGCACATCGGGATACGAAGAAGCGGCGTGCCAGGGAATTATGGCCGGCATCAACGCGGCGTTGCAGGTAAAGAACGAGCCATCGCTCGTTCTCGACCGCACCGAAGCCTACACCGCCATTCTGATCGACGACCTGATTTCAAAAGGTACGAACGAGCCGTACCGCATGTTCACCTCCCGCGCCGAGTTCCGTCTCCATCTGCGTATCGACAATGCCGACCGGCGGCTGACTCCACATGGTCGCCGCGTTGGCTTGATCGACGATAAAGCATGGCAGAGTTTTCAGGACAAGCAGCATCACCTCGACGAGATGAAGAAACTCCTGGAGAGCACCAGGCTGACGAGCGCCATGCTCGAGCAGATTGAAATCTCTACAAATCGCGCAGGAGATTACAACAGGGAAGGGCACGACTTCAGTCGTGCCGATGGAGACGCCGTAAAAGACACGGCTTCAGCCGCTGAGGCCAACGACCAACGACTGACGACCATCGACCTGTCTTCCGCCCTCGGCCAACCCCTCGCGCAACTCCTCAAGCGCCCCGAGATCCGCATTGAGCAGCTCGTTTCTGTGTTGCGCGAGTTGGCGCCCGACTTCTTTTCGGCTTTTGAAGGATCGTGCCCGAAGGGCGACTCGCTCGCCGCGCAGGCGCGCAACGAACTGAAGTCGGTCGAAACCGAGATCAAATATGCCGGCTATCTGGATCAGCAGCAGCGCGCCATAGATCGGCTGAAGAAGGCCGAGCAGCGCCGCATTCCCGATTGGTTCGACTACCGCGCCGTCAGCGGCTTGTCGCGTGAAATGCAGGAGAAGCTCGGGCAAGTCGTTCCCCAGACGCTGGGCCAGGCTTCGCGGATTCCCGGCGTAACGCCCGCGGCGGTCTCGCTCATCAACGTCTACATCGAGATTCAAGCGCGTCGCCGCGAGCAAGCCGCTGCTTTGTAGACTGCCCGCCCCGCACGCAACCCAACACGGAGAATTCATCGGGCAGTCGCCTTCTGTACCACCGAGCGCAGTTCCTCGTACGGCATCGCGCCCGGATGATACATCGCCACCTGCCCCGCGCGATTCAAAACCACCAGCGTCGGCGTCGTGCTGGCGCCATAGGCGTCGAAGTTCTGTTTGCTCAAAGGTACGGGCATGTCCTGCAGGCTCGCGTAATAGCGCGCGCGCACCGATTCGATATAGATGCGCTCGGCAGCGGGTGCAACATCCACTCCCTGAGCCGCGTACCCGTAGAGTTGCGTTGGGCCGATCACGACGAGACCCTCTGGCGAGAACTCCTGCTGCAGACGGGCAATCACCGGCACTTCAGCTTTGCAGTCCACGCACCAATGCGCCCAGAAAAACAGCAGAACCGGTGAACCTTTCAGCGACGCCAAGGCTGGCGGCTTAGGCCCGAGATACTGGCTTACCTGCAACGGCGGCGCAGGCTTTCCCACCAGAGCCAGCAGGTTGAGATTCTTCTGCAGCCGCGCTTTCATAGATGTATTCCCGTATCTGGCGAGCGCCGACCGCAGCAGCGCAACGGCCTTCGCCGGCTGCCCATTCTCTGCCATCCCCTGCGCCAGCACTTCATACGCGGCGCCGAGCGCGATCGGAAGATGCGGTTCGGCGTCAACTTTGCGGTTCGTCAACTGCTTTTCGCAAAGCGTGCGCGTCTCAGTCGCATAGGCCGTTGCCTGGCCCCACTCATTCATCGCGGCGACCGAACGCGCCATCCAGGACAGCGCCTCGAGATACTCCGGCGTGACGCCATTTTGAGATTTGTAGATGCTAAGTTCGGATTCGGCTGCCGAAAAGGAATTCTGGGCCAATTGCGCGCGAACGTCGTTGACCAGATCGACCTGGGCCAGCAGCATGCCTTGCGGGCCAAGGCAAAACTGCCCAAGAGAAAAGAGGAATAAGGCGAGGACAAATCCCCGCGTTGGAATGCGCATCATTTAATGATGAAGGAGGCCTGCGTAAGTTTCAAATGGCCGACGCCCCAAAGGCGGATCACGCCGCAGCGCTGTATTGACTATCGCAGCGGGCGAGAACATCTATCATTTCGTGGAAACTCTCAATCTCAAAGTTCTGAATGGAACGATTTTGTGCCAGACCTTCGACCACCGGCTTGGAGGGGCGAACCAGTTTCAAGCGAATGTTGCTCTGGCGGGCCCAACGTTCGAGAAAGGCGAGCATTCCCAACCCTCCGCCGCCAATTGCTTTCACCTCGGAAAGATCGAGCGCGATGATTCGCGCCGGCGCTTGCGCCTGAACAAAGTCACGCAGTTTGAACACGGAGTCGCTCTTGATGATTCTCCCTTTGCATTCCACCACGGCCATATCCCCAAGGTTTTCGGCGCGAATCGCTACCATGGCAATCCTCCAGACCCAAGAGCCCATTTCCCGCACAGCAAGAGTCTGACCAAATGCCAACGCCTTATTTTTCAGTCTAGTACGGGAAGGTTAATCGAGCCGACGTGGTGTTTTCGGGAAGGCTCAGGTGCAATCTATTCCTACAGAAAACGCTGTATCTCTATGTCTCCGCCGCGACGCATTACCTCTGTAAGTGCAGAATCTACTAGCCATTTGCACGAAAATATGTACAATTTAGGTGCGTTTGATCTTTGCGGCTGTTCAGCAGTAACCCCGCTCCAAAGCGTGATCTGCCTGCACTATCCTGCGAGTTCCAGCGCATACTTCAACACAAAAGGAACACAGCAACATCATGGAAACAGGAACAGTAAAGTGGTTTAACGATGCCAAGGGTTATGGTTTTATCAGCCGCCAGAATGGTGAAGACGTATTCGTGCACTTCTCCGCCATCCAGGCAAACGGATTTCGCAGCCTGCAGGAAGGCCAACAAGTTCAGTTCGACGTAGTCAAGGGCCCCAAGGGCTGGCAGGCAGAGAACGTCAAAGGCGTCTAAGCCACAATTACAATTCGGAAAGAGAAGCGGCCCGCGCAGGCCGCTTTTCTTTTTGAGCTCGGTTCTTGGAGCGACAGGCGTGCTCGCCCGTCAGCCACACTCACGCTGCCGCCTGCTCAGCCTCGGCAACGGTCCCAAAGAATCGGAAGAAGTTCTCCACCCGCGTCACTTCCAGTGCGTGATGTACCCGCTGATTCACGCCCACCAATCCCAGGCTACGCCCATCTTTGTGGTGTGTAACGTACGCGCCGACCAACGCCCCAATCCCCGCTGAATCCGCCAGCGGGACATCAGTGAAATCCATGATCAACGCCCGCGTGTTCCCGGCGCGAACCTTCGCTTGAAAACCGAATATGTTCGGCAGCGTCAGCGGCCCGGAGAGCCGCAAAATACGTATCCCCTCCCGGGAACCGGGAATTTCTTCAATCAGCAACTGCGAATCGGGCATTTAGAAATGTTAACGGCATGTGAAACAGCAAGTGTTAAAAGCAGGTTAATTCCGGCCAAGCTTCGACGCGCCGATCTACTCTCCGCCAACCGTCAATCCATCAATCCGAATCGTCGGCGACGCCACGCTCCCTCGGAATTCCAGATCGCTCCCAATCTCCGAAATATTCTTGAACATCTCCTTAAGATTGCCGGCAACCGTGATTTCTTCTACGGGATACGCCAACTCCCCATTGACAATCCACATCCCGGAAGCGCCGCGCGAATAATCACCCGTGACAAGGTTCGCGCCGTGGCCAAGAAACTCGGTCACATACAGCCCATCTTTGATCTCGCCGATGATCTGCTGCGGGGTCTTCGTGCCCGGCTGCAAAAAATAATTTCCCGGAGAAATACCCGGCGTCCCAGCCAGCCCTCGAGAAGCGTTGGCCGTAGTTTCAAGGCCCAGTTTCTTGGCGGTGTAGGTGTTCAGCAAATAAGACTTCAGAGTTCCATTTTCAATCACCACCGTGCGCCGCGTCGGAATCCCTTCGCCATCGAATGGCGTTGTGCCGAAGCCTCCACGCATGGTGCCGTCATCGACGACCGTAACATTGCTGCCGGCAATCTGCTCGCCAAGTTTGCCCGCCAAAAACGACGCTCCGCGATAAATCGAGTCGCCATTCACGCCCTCAAAAATGTGCTCGAGCATGGAATTCGCGACCATCGGGTCGAGCACCACCGGCACGTGCGCCGTCTTCACCTTGCGCGCGCCGAGGCGTCGCAGCGTGCGTCGCGCCGCTTCTTTCCCCACCTGCTCGGCCGGTTCGAGCTTCGCGAGGCTCCGCGCCACTGAATACCAATAGTCGCGCTGCATGTTGCCGCTCGCATCCTGCGCGATCGGCACCGCCGCCACCGAACAATACGACCGGCGGTATTCGCCGATAAAGCCGCTAGAGTTCACCAGCAGCTTTCTGCCGGTCGCTGCGTCGAACGACCCACCGTCGGAATTCTTGATCCGCGGATCGGCATCAAGCGCGGCCTTCTCGGCCCGCCGCGCGTAGTCAATCCGCTCGGCGCCGGGTAGCGAATAAACATCTTCGTGATAGAGGTCGAGATCGCCTGACAGCGAGCCTAGTTGGGACGCTTCAGGAATTCCGGCGTAAGGATCTTCGGAGGTGATGCGCGCCAGTTCGAGCGCCGACTTCAACATCCGCTCGATTCCCGCGGCGGAAAAATCGCTGGAATGCGTGCTGGCCGCGCGCTGCCTGAAAAACACGCGAACGCCAATCGCCCGAGAGCCCGATTCCTTCAAAGTTTCCACCTGGCCGAGCCGCACCAGAGTAGAGAATTCATCGCCTTCGCGCACTACACACTCAGCCGCAGATGCTCCACCACCGATCGCCCGACGAACCACATCCGTGGCGAGGTCCTTCGAGTCCGTTTCAAGCTTGGGGGTAGCTGTTTCTAGCGTGGTAGCCATTCCAAAATCGTCGCAGAGGTCTCCGTACCACCTCTGCAATCAGACCTCTCAACTCTGCAAATCTACTGCATGTACCCGCCCGTATCTTTCCTCGCCGTTCCGCCAACCGTCAGCCGATCCACCTTAATCGTCGGAATCCCCACTCCCACTGGCACGGCCTGCCCATCCTTGCCGCAGGTGCCAACGCCCTCATCGAGCTTCAGATCGTTGCCGACCATCGAAACTCGCGTCAGCACGTCGGGCCCGTTGCCAATCAGCGTTGCGCCCTTGATCGGCGCCGTAACTTGCCCATCCTCGATCAGATAGGCCTCCGACGCCGAGAAAACAAATTTGCCGTTCGTAATGTCGACTTGCCCGCCGCCAAAGTTCACGGCATAAACGCCGTTCTTCACCGAGCGAATAATGTCTCCCGGATCGTCCTGCCCGGCCAGCATGTACGTGTTCGTCATGCGCGGCATCGGAATGTGCTCGTAGCTCTCGCGGCGTCCGTTACCAGTATCGGCCAACCCCATCAGTTTCGACGACAATTTGTCGCTCAAATATCCTTTCAGAATTCCATTCTCGATCAGCACAGTTTCCTGCGTCGGCTGCCCCTCGTCGTCCACATTTAAAGACCCGCGCCGCCACGGCATCGTGCCGTTATCCACCACCGTGCACTTCTCGCTCGCCACGCGCTTGCCAATCAGGCCGGCGAACGCCGACGTCTTCTTGCGGTTAAAGTCGGCCTCCAGTCCATGACCGACCGCCTCGTGCAGCAAAACGCCAGGCCATCCCGGACCGAGCACAACTTCCATCTCGCCGGCCGGAGCCTCACGTGCATCCAGCTGCAGAATCGCCTGCCGCGCCGCCTCTTTGGCAAAAAATTCGGGAGTCTTGTCGCCAAAAAAGAAGTCGAGCGCGACTCGTCCTCCGCCGCCAGAAGTGCCGCGTCCCGAACTCGCCTCCGTTTTTGCGATGCAGGAAACATTCAGACGCGCCAACGGCTGCGAATCTTCGGCAAACGTGCCGTCGGAGCCGACGACCAGAATATTGCGAAGTTCGTCGGCGTAGTTGGCGCGCACCTCTTTAATTCGCGGATCATACCCGCGCGCCGTACGGTCACCGCGCATCAGCAACTCGACCTTCGCCGGGATGTCAGCGTCCACCGAAGGCAAAGTCACCGGGTACAGGCTCCGAGCCGGTTTTTGCTGGAATCCCGCGACCGTCGATTTAGCTGGCGCGCTCGCGATCAGCGCCGCGGTCCGCGCGGCATGAAGAATTCGTTGCGGAGATAGATCGTCAGTATAGGCGTAGCCAGTGCGCTCGCCGGAAACCACGCGCACTCCGCAGCCGGCCGAAATTCCCTGCGACGCCGACTTCACCAGCGATTCATCCACCATCAACGAAGTCGAAGTCAAGTACTCGAAATAAAGGTCGGCGTAATCGCCGCCCGCAGAAAGCGCTGCGGCCAGATAAGTCTCAAGATCGTGGTTGGTTAGACCGTAATGCTCGAAGAAAAATCGCGCCTGATTAGCAGTCACCATATTTTGATGCCAAGTTCCCGAAAACGACTCTCCGCCCTTATTGCATTATCCCATGGCCGCATCGGCATCCTCATCAAAGGTGAGATTACAAAGGTGAGGCGGTCGTGCGCGGCGAGAAACCAACCAATCCCGCGGTCCGGCCGTCACTGACTAGCTTTTTCGTGGCGAGTAACTTGGTCCCATGACCCCCGACTCGCTCAGCCACATGCTCGCCGAGTTTCTCGAAGGCGCGCGCGCCGCGGTAGTCGTAGAAGATGGCGCTATCGCCTTCGACCTGGCCGAGTCGAAATATTCGATCTCCGGCGAGTACAACAAATGCCTGCTTCACCTCTGGTCGCACGAGCGCAACTTCGTGCGCCGCGTGCTCGACGCGGAGGTAAAGACCACCATGCTCCGGTTGCTGGTGCAACGCATGGGGCAAAGCCATCCCACTCGCCTCGATTTCTGCCGCGATCGAGATCTTCGTTCACCCGCCGCCAGACGGGCCGCCCGCGCCGCGTACGAGCCTCGCCTGCGACGCGCACTCGAAAGAAACTTCCCCGGCTGGACCGTGGCGCGCCTCACGACCAGCATCGATCTCGAGCATTCCTTCGGCCCAGCGTACCTGCGCGGCTCACTTCACCAGGGCCAGCGTGCCTTAGCCGTCGTTGGGGTAAACGACCAGGAAACGCAATCCACCATCGACGGCGCGCTCACTTGCGGAATTCTCTGGCTCGAATCCTGCCGCTTGGCTCAGCGCGGGCGCCGCACGGTCGAGGGATTGGCCATGATCGTACCGAACGGCGCGTCCGCGCTGACCCGGCAGCGCATGACGCATCTGCATCCCTCAGCCGCGAAATGGTCATTATATGAATTTGACCAACGCGAAGACGCACTCACTCCGGTGGACACAACCGACTGCGGCAATCTGGCAAGCCGCCTGGTACATGCCACCGACGAAAAGCTCACCCAGGAACGCTTTGCCGAATCCATCGCCCGCATCCACGCCATCCTGCCGCAAGCGGAAGTCGTGGTTCTCTCTCCCGCGCTCATATCATTCCGCCGCCACGGCCTCGAATTCGCCCAGGCCCGCATTGCGCACGATCCGCGAAATTTCGAGAGCGGCCAGCAAATCGCTTTTGGTGTTGGTCCGGAGGAACGGATCTTGAATGCGGAAAATGAATCCCAGTTCGCCGATCTCGTGCAACTGGCTGCCGCCATTCGCCACAAGGACGGTCCCAAGAATCACGCCCTATGGCGCATGACTCCCGAACGCTGGCTGGAATCGCTGGTCGCGCGAAACCTTGCGGCACTCGATGGCCGTCTTCGGTCCGACGCGGCCTATGCCCAAGTGCCCGCCTTCGCCGCCTGCGATCGCGCCATGATCGACATTCTCGCCACCACCCGCGATTCGCGCCTCACCCTGATTGAGCTGAAAGCCGACGAAGATATCCATCTTCCTCTGCAAGGCGTGGATTACTGGTCGCGCGTCGTTTGGCATCAAAGGCGCGGAGAATTCGCACAATTTGGCTATTTTCCGCGGCGCGAGATCTCACCCCAAAAGCCTCTGCTCATGCTGGTCGCACCCGCTCTGCACGTTCATCCCTCGAGCGACACCATCCTGCGTTATCTTTCGCCGGAGATCGATTGGGAGCTGCTCGGAATCGACGAACGCTGGCGCGAAGAAATCAAGGTCGTGTTCCGCAAGCGGCCAGCGCGAGCACCGGTTCGCGCGGCTTAAGACTTGTTCACCACCGAAACGCAGAGTGGGTCAAGTCGTTTCAGACCAGCCTCAAGCCCGGTCAGCCACGATTCTGTCAATCGAGTTCAACAATCAAAAAAGAGTTCCCTCAGCGCTCTCTGCGCCTCGGCGGTGAATCATTCTGCCCGCGCAAATCTCCCTTAAATCCCAATACTCTTCCTCAGCATCACCAACTGCCCCAGGTGATACGTGTTGTGATCGGCTACCAGCAGCGCCTCGCGCAAAATCGTTTGCCCATCGCCCCACGGAATGCGCGCATAAAGATCGACTTTGCGGTCGGCAACGAGCTGCTGCATCGCGTGCAGGTCCTTCTTGAATCCGGCCATACTCGCCTTCCATGCCTTTTCATCCGCGGGCGCTTCCGATGCCGGCCAGTAACCTTCAGGCCACTTCGGCGAAACATGCTTCGCGTTGCGGCTGAACTCCAGAATGTCCCACTGCGCTATTCGCATGTGCTCCAGCAGCATCCAGGCCGAATGCGGAAAGTTCGCGACTTTGGCTCCCGCAAGCTGCACCGGCCAGTCGCCCATCGCAGCGTCGAACCCCACATGCGCTCCACCATCCTTGAGTAAATAGAGCAGATGATCGCGCAGAAACTGATCGCTAGATCCCGTTTGCCTCACTGCTTTCTTCTTTGATTGGGACTTCTTTGATTGAGACTTGGTCAACGTTTTCCTGGTTTTCTTCGCCATAGTGCTTCCATTGTATGAAGACCAATGTCAAATGGAAAAGTCGAACACCGTTAGTCGTTCGTCGCCGCGAACAACTAGCGACCATCGACCAACGACTGATTTTCACTTCCCCGTGCTTCCCCTTTGTAGACCCGCGCAATTCCCCGCACCAACCGGCGCATCGGCAGTTCGCCCTTGCTATCGGCAAAAAATATTTCTCCCGCGCGAGATCCGCGGTAGCACCAGCGTTTCAGGATCGCAAGATGTTCCATGCGCTCCATCGCGCTGCCCGGCGTAGCGGCGGGGAACGTCGCCAGCGCAGCCTCGATGCGCGCCTCCATGGATTGCGATTTCGTATGTTCCCCGCCAGAGATTGGGAACTCCAGCGGTCCGGCAATCGCACCCCCGTCGATGCGAAACAATGCGACGCTTTCCCGTTTCTGCGACTTTTGCACAATCAAGGCGCGCAACCGGTCGAGCCGTTGAACAAATTCCAGCAACTGCTGCAACACGGGAGCAAGTTTTTCGAGGCGCGCGTGAATGCCAGCGGCCGTTTCGAACTCCATCTTCGCCGAGGCGTCATCGCGTTCCGCGGCCAGCTGTCGCTTCAGCGATTCACCCCGCGAATCAAGAAAATCTTCGACCCGCACCACCTCAGCATGATATTCGTCATCGCTGCATCCGCGAAAACATGGCGCCAGGCACATCTTCATCTCCGAATAAACGCAGCCGGGAAATTTTGGGTCGGGATGCAAGTCTTCTACACACCGCCGCATCTTGTAAAAGTCGAGCGCATCGTTCATGAACTTTTCCGCCGCCACCCGCGACGCGAACGGCCCGTAATAAACGTTCTTTCCCGAAACTCGTCCCAAGTGCGTTGTAATCGAAGCGCGAGGGTATTCGTTCTCCAGATGCAACTTAACCAGCGGAGCAAAACGCAGCCGCAGCCGATTCGCATAAGTCTTGGGAAAAGCGGCGCGCAGCGCCTGATAAAGCAAAAATCCGGATTCGAAATCCGAACCGGTCAGCGTGTATTCGATCCAGCGCACGCGGTCGCGCAGGTTAAGGTGCTTGCTGCGCTCTTCCTGAGGGGAAAGCAATCGTTGCAACCGCCGACGCAGGTTGGCCGTCTTGCTCACGTAAGGCTCAGAGTTTGTGTCCTCGCCGCGCAAAAGAAACACCGCCGGTGCCGCGGCTACAACGGAAAAGACCCCCAAGTCCGCTTCCGGCCGAAATTCGATGCACTCGCTCAGCACAGTTCGATTGTAGTGCGCGCGACATGTGGACGGAGAAATGATGAGTTGTCAGCGTGGGTCGCGGCTATCCGAAGCTGGCGCTCCTAAACTTCTGCCGGAAGTCCGGCCCATCCATCTTCACGATGCGGCACATCTCGTGAAGGCGCGAACGCATTCGTTCTCCGATCCGATCGCCGAGTGTTTCTTCGCGAGCGGCCGCCCGCGCTGGCGAAAGCGATCGAGTGACGCTGGCAGCCGGTTCGTCGGCGAAATTCGTGGTGATGATCGTAGTTCGATTGTCGTTGTATCGCGTGTTGAGGATCAGGCTAACCGTGTCCCACACCCATTCGCTCGGCTTCACAGCGCCGAGCTCGTCGAGCAGCAGAACATCGGCCTCAAATACCGGGCGCAGCACCTCCAGCTCGGTCGCCTGCACAGAATCGTTGTAGGAGTTCTGAATCTGTTTGAGCAGCTCGCGATAGTCGCAAAAGAGACAAGCGGTGCCTCTTGTCACGATCAATTCCTTCAGAATGCCAACCGCAAGATGCGTCTTGCCCGTGCCAATTCCGCCAACTAGCAGCAATCCTTTTCCTTCACGCGGATCGAACTCCCGGACGAAACGCGACGCGCCGATCTGAGCAAGCGCAATTGAGCGATCGGCTCCCGGAAAATCCGTAGTAAAGTTCGACAGCTCGCAATGCTCATACCTTTTCGGAATCCGCGCCGCCGCAATCAACGCGCTGCCGCGTTCGCGCCTCAGGCAATCGCAACGCGTCACACCGCCATCAGGCGCGCCCGGTACAACCTTCCATCCCGAGCCCGAGCACAACGGGCAAACTTCGGCTGTCGTCTTCATAGTCTTTCTTTTCTTACACTCTGCACTCGCACGGCCCCGCGCCGCAACTCGAAAGCGTTTCTTCTCTGTGCACATCCTGTGCAGAGCCAAGCTCGCTTGTGGAGAACCCCGCAAGAGCGCGGAAAACAAATTGCCGCCTGTGCACCGACTCTTCTCCGGTAACTGGCCACGAACTACCTAACACTTTCGGCTCAGTCTCCAACTCCTACACAGAGTCAGCGTCATTACGTGTCAAAACCGGCAACTGGCACGTGTTTCCCATTGACAATCCCTTAACATGGGCGAGAATGGCCATCGCCGGTGCTCGCGTTTCGAGCTTTCCCTCCCCGGCGCGACGCGCGAGACATCGAATGACTGGTAGCAGGAGAGAGCATGAATAAAGCTGATCTGGTTGACCGGATTGCCGGAGCCTGCAACATTTCCAAGGCCCAGGCAACCACCGCGATCGACACCACCGTGGACAGCGTTACCGCTGCCCTTCGCAAAGGGGACCGGGTAGCCTTGATCGGATTCGGCACATTTTCCGTCTCGCAGCGTAAGGCCCGCAATGGCCGCAACCCGCAGACGGGTGCCACCATCAAGATCGCTGCCCGCAGAGTCGCCAAGTTTACTCCTGGAAACGAACTGAAGAAGGTAGTCAACAAAGGTAAGTAGGGGCCCCAGAATTCGGATCACTCACACGGCAGGGGTCGGCCCTGCCGTTTTTCCTAAGACCCAAGACCTGAGACCTAAGACCTGACGCCTGCTCCTTGCTGAATCCTTCCGCCCTCTTATAGAATCAAAGTCTCGGAGTCAGGAGAACCATGAAAGCAGCCATTCATCCTCATTACAGCGAAGTCCGCGTCCATTGCGCCTGCGGCAATAGCTTTACCACTCGCTCCACCCATAAGGGCGACATCGGTGTAGAAATCTGCGCCGCCTGCCATCCCTTCTTTACCGGCAAGCAGAAGCTCATGGATACCGCCGGCCGCGTCGAGCGCTTCCGCCGCAAGTACGCCAAAGCCGAAGCCGGCAAGCCCGAACCGGCAAAGAAGTAAAACCCCGAACAGATTAGACTTCGTCAAAAGCCTCCCAAGCGGGAGGCTTTACTTTTGCATCGATGTTTCAGGCCCAGTTAGCTCTCGCATCGTGAAAAGGACGTAAAATCGAACTGTGCAGAAGTTTTGGGACAATCCACCGGGCTCCGGCGCGGCTCGCCGGGAATGTGATGATACCTGCGCAGCTATCGCGCGCCCATTCCCCGACTCCTTCACCGTCGGCAACGTCTCCATCGCTCCCGCAACCGTTCTTGCCCCTATGGCCGGCGTCACCGATACCGTCTTCCGCCGCTTCATCAAAAATCTCGGCGGATGCGGCCTCATCATGACCGAGTTCACCTCCGCCGACGGCCTGCTGCGCGATCCGCGCGTTCGTGGTCGCTATTTGCATTTTTATGAAGATGAGCATCCCATCTCGGCCCAGCTTTTCGGCAGCAATCCCGCCGTCCTCTCCGACGCCGCGCGCATGGTCGAGGACTTCGGCTTCGATCTCGTCGATCTCAATCTCGGCTGCCCCGCGAAAAAGGTCGTGAAGTGTAACGGCGGCTCCGGCCTGCTCCGCGACTTGCCGCTCATCCGCCAGATTTTCGAATCGGTTCGCGCCGCCGTCAAAATTCCCTTCACTGTGAAGTTTCGCGCCGGATGGAACGACGACGAAATCGTTTGCGTCGAACTGGCGCGCATGGCCGAAAGCTGCGGCCTCTGCGGAGTCGCGCTCCACGCCCGCACCCGCGAGCAAGGTTACAGCGGCAACGCCCGCTGGGAGTGGATTCGCTCCGTCAAGCAAGCCGTGAAAATCCCCGTGATCGGCAACGGCGACATACGCACTCCCGAAGATGCCTGCGCCATGGTCGCGCAAACCGGATGCGACGCCGTGATGATCGGCCGCACCGCTCCCTCCAATCCCTGGATTTTCCGCCAGATCGCACAGTACGTCAGCGGGGCAACGGATGTGAATAGAGCGACGGGCGTTCTCGCCCTTCCCGCCCACGTAGGGACAGCCGCCCCCGGCTGTCCTGCGGAGCGAAGCTCCGCGGCGAACGACTCAGCTCAGGCACATCACGACTTGGGCGGAGCGTCGGGCCACCGCGCAGAGCGCGACGATCCGAGACAATGCGACTTGAATCGGGAAGGGCACGACTTCAGTCGTGCCGAAACAGCGATGCAGGAAGAAGGGGCTTTAGCCGCTGAGGGAAGTACGGCGCATCTCTACGACCAGCCCACCGAAGCCGACCGCTACCAGATGATCCGCACTTATTTCCAAATGCTGCTCGAAGAGCAAATGCCCGGAGCCGAAGGCAAGATGAAGCAATTCGCCTCCTGGTTCACCCACGGCGTCCCCGGCGGCGCCGCGCTCAGGAAGGCTATTTACGAGGCAAAGAGCGGCGAGGCCATTTTGATAAGTGTCGAGGAGTTTTTCGAGCACCGGCGAGAGGTTTCCGTCACACGCTCTTGATCGCGCTTCGAGCGACGCGCGGTAATAGGGAGATACTCTCAGTAAGCGAAATCGCCTGTCAATGTAAGTTGTGATCCAGAGCTGCTGCTACGTATAGTTGTCTTTGCATGAAGGCTATCAAGAATAGAGATTCTGTAGCTGAAGCTGTTGGTTTTCTATCGGCCCGCGTAACAGGAGAGGCCCGACGCGACTCAATTCCTCTGAGCGAAGCCGAAATTAGACAGCTGTCGTTCACTGAAGAGACGGCCACAGCAGAGGAAATCGCCATAGCTCGTGCCTTTGATGAAGCTCATGACACAGATGAATTTGAAACAAAAATCGCCAAGCTCTTGCGGGAAGCGTTCAAGGACGATTCCAAACATGGACTGCGATCAACTTGGGAAAAGCATTTAGCGGCACTGCGCTCCCATGATGTTTACATTTTGGTGATGGTAGATCAGGCTGGTATTCATCGCCCAAAGTCGGTTGTTAGGCCCGTCGCTTCGGCAATTGTGTCTAAAACTCTCAAGGGAAAACCATCAGACATCGCCGCAGGATTGATAACGGTTTTGGGCTTTGTGTATTTCATTATTTTGCATACGGGGTCGAGCAGGCGAAGCCAGCCAATTTTTGGCAATTTTGCCGAACACCTAGTGCCGAACGAACAGGCGCGTGCAGCGTTCTTTTTACTCTGGCTTGGGAGTATGCTTTGGCTGTTTGTACGGTACAGGGACTAATTGGCGAAAAATCGCGATTGACTCATTGACCTAAGGGCAAAACCTAGACAGGCCCCACTCCCAGTTTCCCCCGCTCCCCGCGTTCCACATATCCCCACGGCACTTTGTCATCGTGCGTAAACACCGTTAGCCATCGCTCCGGAATCGCCTGCGCATAATACTTCTTGCGGCTCTCAATGGTATCCAGCGGATATAGATCGAACGCCATCGCCCAGGTCAGCTCAAGATGATTGGAAGTCGGAATCAAATCGGAGATATAGCACGCCTTCTTTCCCCCGCTCTCAACCATCACCGCCTGCATATTCGCCGTGTGCCCACGGAAAACTTTCACCGAAATGCCAGGCACAATCTCGCGGTCGCCATTCAGCAATTCCATCTGGCCCGACTCAACCAGCGGATCGTAATTCGGGCTCATGTAGCTCACGGCGTCGCGCTCCAGTTGCAGTCGCCCATGCTCCCACTCGCCTCGCTGAACGTAATATTTCGCCTTCGGAAACGTCGCCTCGACCCGATCCCCGCGCCGCACCGTATTCCATCCACAATGATCGAAATGCAGGTGCGTGTTAATCACAATGTCGATATCCTCCGGCGCAACTCCGGCCGCGTGCAGGTTATCGAGCAGCTTGGCCGGCTGTTTGTAGATCTGCACCAGCTTGTCTGGCAGCTTGTTGCCGATGCCGGTTTCGATCAGAATATTCTTTTTCCCTGTGCGCACGAGCAGCGAATTCAGTCCCGCGTCAAGCCGGTTCTGTTCGTCCGCCGTCACCTTTTTCGACCACATCGTTTTTGGCACGACGCCAAAAAAGGCTCCGCCATCGAGGAAATAAGTTCCATCGGAGACGACAGTCAGCTCGAAATCGCCAAGCGTGGTTCGATGCATAAAGGTCTTCAGCCAGTATCAGCGTCAGCCAAATCTTGGGATTAACAACCGGAAACTGGCAACTGATGACTGACAGCCGACAGCTACTTCAACTCCTTGTTCCAGAAATCTTCCATCATGTGATACATCTGCGTCTGCTCATCCGTGCCTGAAACTCCGTGTGTCTTACCCGGATAAAGCATCAGCCGGAACTGTTTGCCCGCGCGGATCAGTGCATCCATCATTTGCACCGTGTTCTGAAAGTGAACGTTGTCGTCACTGGTGCCGTGCACCAGCAGCAACGAGCCATGCAGATTACCCGCCGCGCTGACCATCGAATCGTCATATGCACTCGGGTTGTCTTTCGGCAAACCCAAGTAGCGTTCCGTATAAGTCGAATCGTAGTCGCGCCAGTTGGTCACTGGTGCGCCGGCAATTCCAGCCTTGAAGCGGTCGGAGTGCGTAAGCGCGTAGAGCGTCATTGAGCCGCCGTTCGACCATCCCCAAATTCCGGTGCGCGTGCGGTCGAGCTGCGGAAATTGCGCAAACAACTGGTCGAGCGCCGTGAGCTGATCTTTCAGCTCGATTCCGCCAAACTGCAGGCGAATCGCCGTGGCAAATTTCTTTCCGCGATTCGGAGTGCCGCGATTGTCCACCGAAAAAATCGCGAACCCCTCCCGCACCAGCATCTGATGAAAGAGCGCGTTGTTTCCTTCCCACGCATTCTTCACCGTTTGTCCCACCGGACCGCCATAGATGTGCACGATCAATGGAATTGGAGTTTTCTCGTCCGCTTCGCGCGGCAGAATCAGAGACCCATACAACACAGTTCCATCATCAGCTTTGAATTCCAGAGCCTTCGGCGCCGCCAGGTCGTAATCGGCCACGCTGCGGCTATTCCAGATCTCCTGGCAGGCTCCCTCCGGAACGCAAAGCGAAATCCGCGGCGGCTCGAGCGTCGCCGAATGGGTTTGAACGAAATGTTTGCCGTCGTTCGAAAAAATTGCCGTGTAACTTCCCGCCTCGGGCGAAATACTGGTCATCTCCGATCCGTCCAGCTTCACGGAAAAAATCTTCTCCTGCCGCGGATCGCCCTTATTCGCCGTGAAGAAGAGTGTCCCCGCCGCCTCATCCACGCCGTCGATGCCGAGAACCTCATAATCTCCGCTCTCGAGCTGCCGTTCCACGCTGGCATCGGCAGCAAGCGGATCAGTCGGATTGAAATGATACAGATAGATGTGAGTGTGTCCGTCGCGCCAGCTCGTCCACAGAAAGTGGTCGCCCGATTTCAGAATGCGAAAGTCGTCGTTGACATTCACCCACGCATCCGTCTCCGCTTCCGTCACCACCTTGCGCGACTTTCCCGACTTTGTGTCGATGAAACAAAGGTCCATCACATTCTGTTTGCGGTTCAGCACCTCCGCCCAAGCCCAGTCTTCGCGAATCCAGCCGAAGCGCGGCACATAACTGTCGGCATCGTCGGTCAGTTTTAGCCAGCGTATCTTGCCCCCGTTCGCGCCCACCACTCCCAGCCGGACGACAGGATTCGGATCGCCGGGAACCGGATATTTCTCCTCGTCGACTCGCGCGTGCGTCGGCAGCCAATCGGTGATGGGATAGGTCGGCACTTGCGTCTCATCCGTCTGCAAGAATAGAATCTCGCGCCCCTCCGGCGACCAGAAGTAATTGCTGCGCACCGACAATTCTTCCGCGTAAAGCCAATCGACCTCGCCATTTAGAATGTTGTCTTCAGCCTTACTCTGGTCCGTTTCTTTGTTTTTCTCCTTCTCGACACGCGTGACCAGTCGTTCGCCTTCTTGCCCCGAAACCGGATGCACATAAACATTGTGGTTGCGCACAAAGGCCAGCCGTGTGCCGTCTGGCGAAAACTTCGGATCTCCGCTCGCATCCGAAGACGATGTAATCTGGACCGCCGTCCCCGTATCCAGGCTGTAATACCAGAGTTGCCCCTGCGCATCGAAGAGCAGATGTTTGGAGTCGGGCGCCCACATATAAGCGGCAACGTGGTACCGCGTTACCCACTCTTTTTGGCGTTCGTCGTGAATCCTGCTTGCCGGCGGCGCAAGTTGCGCCAGCTTCCCTTCGCTCACCAGCACTTTTTTTTCGCCCGTACTCGCATCCATGTACCAGAGTTCGCCGCGCTCGTCTTCGTCGCGCTGCACAAAAGACACTTTAGAGCCGTCCGGACTCCACTGGATGCCATCAGGAGCGCGTCCCGTAATTCCGCTTACGATCTGCTCAATGGTGAGCTGTTTCGGCGCAGCAGCCGTCGGTCCGGCGACTGGTGGCGCGTTCTGAGCCGTTGCCCCGAAAAACGAAAAAGACAAGCTGACTGCACAAACGAAAAGCAGTTTCTTCACGAAGATTACCCCGATCCGGTGTGGCTACAGATGTGTGGCAGTGAGACTGAAAAGTGTACAACAAAGGAGAGCACGGTTCAGGTAGTCGAGATGGCCTTCAATTCCGCGCGCACCGGATGTTTCGACTCAAACGCCGCAATCTCCGCCTCATGCTGCAGCGTCAACCCGATATCGTCCAATCCATTCAGCAAGCAATGCCGCGAGAATTCGTCCATCGCGAACTTCGCCGTGAACCCTTGTCCATCTTCCACTCGCGACGTTTCGAGATCGACGGTCAACTCGTAGCCTTCGATCTCGCTCGCGCGGCGCATGACCTCTGCCACCTGTTCTTCGCTGAGCCGCACCGTCAACAGGCCATTCTTCAGACTGTTGTTGGCAAAAATATCGGCGAATGACGGCGCAATCACGGCTCTGAATCCATAATCCGCAAGCGCCCAAACGGCATGTTCGCGCGAGGAACCGCAACCGAAGTTTTTCCCCGCCACCAGGATCGAAGCTTCCGCATAGCGCGGCTTGTCGAGCACAAAATCGCCGGTCTTCTTCCGCAACTCATTTTCTTCCGCTGAGAAGCGCCAGTCATAAAACAAGAATTCGCCAAAGCCGGTGCGCTCAATCCGCTTCAAAAATTGCTTGGGAATGATCTGATCGGTATCGACATTCACCTTGTCGAGCGGAACAACTAGTCCCGTATGCTTGCGAAATGCTCGCATTGTGCTCCAGTTTAAATTTCCTGCGTGCTGGCCATCAGTCCTTACCCGATTTTGTCGGTCGCTAACAATCCACCAAGCGTCCGATCCGCCTGGCAACAGACGCCTGCTCCCACCACGGAATGCCGAACGACCAGCGACTGACGACCAACGACTACTTAAACCGCCAATCCCGTATATCCGTAAAGTGTCCCGCAATCGCCGCCGCCGCCGCCATCATCGGACTCACCAGATGCGTCCGTCCTCCGCGCCCCTGCCGTCCTTCGAAATTCCTATTGCTGGTCGAAGCGCACCGCTCTCCCGGTTGCAGAATGTCAGGATTCATCCCCAGGCACATCGAGCATCCCGATTCGCGCCATTCAAACCCCGCATCCAGAAAAATACGATGCAACCCTTCCTGCTCCGCCGCGCGCTTGATCGCCTGCGAGCCGGGTACGACCATGGCGCGAACCTTCGGATTCACGCGTTGCCCTTTGGCCACGCGCGCTGCGGCACGCAGATCTTCGATGCGCGAATTGGTGCACGATCCAATGAACACCCGATCCACCTCAATCGCTTGAACCGGCGTGCCCGGATCGAGCCCCATGTATGCCAGCGCCTGTTCTGCCGCGCGCCGCTCCGACTCCTGCGCAAAGCTCTTCAATTTGGGAATATGCCCATCCACCGGCACGACCATGCCCGGATTCGTTCCCCAGGTTACGAACGGCGCAAGCGCAGCCGCGTCAATCTCAATCACACGATCAAACTGCGCTCCAGAATCGCTCCCGAGCGTCTGCCAGCATGCAATTGCCGACTCCCAATCTTTTTCCTTGGGCGCAAAGCGTCGTCCGCTGACATACGCAAACGTGGTTTCGTCGGGCGCAATCAGTCCCGCGCGCGCTCCCGCCTCGATGCTCATATTGCACAGCGTCATCCGGCCCTCCATCGAGAGCCCGCGCACTGCGTCGCCCGTATACTCGATCACATATCCAGTCGCGCCATCGGTACCGATGCGGCCAATAATTCCAAGCGCCAGATCCTTCGCCGTCACGCCTTCCGCCAGCCTGCCATTGACGCCAATCTGCATCGTTTTCGGCTTCTTCTGCGGCAGACACTGCGTCGCCAGCACGTGTTCCACTTCCGAGGTTCCAATGCCAAACGCCAGCGAACCGAACGCCCCGTGGGTTGAGGTATGGCTGTCGCCGCAGACTATCGTCATTCCCGGCAACGTCAGGCCAAGCTCCGGCCCGATAACGTGCACAATACCTTGCTCCGCCGAGTCCATATCGAACAGCGGAACGCCGAACTCGCGGCAATTCTTTTGCAGCGCTTCGATCTGTCTGGCCGCAATCGGATCGGTAATGGGAGACCCGCGTGGTGTAGTCGGAATATTGTGGTCAACCGTCGCGACCGTGCGCAGAGGCTGCCGCACACGGCGCTGATTCGCGCGCAGGCCGTCGAAGGCCTGCGGCGATGTGACTTCGTGCACTAAGTGCAAATCGATGTAGAGCAGCGCCGATTGCCCCTCAGGAGCCGTCACGATGTGCGCATCCCAGATTTTCTCAACCAGAGTCCGCACAGGCATGTTTCAGTTTCGTCCATAGGCCGCTAATAGTGCAAGCCGGGAGCCGGTAAAATGCGCCCACGCGTTGGAAGATTGCTCCAGCATAACTCCACATTTCAGTTATGATTCTTCCAGGCCTGCGAGGAAATGCCGCATGATCAACGGCAAGCACATCGCCGTCGTATTGCCCGCCTATAACGCCGAAAAAACGCTGGAAGCTACCGTTCGCGATTTGCCCGACCTGGTCGACATTCGCATCCTGGTCGATGACCACAGTTCCGATCGCACCGTGGAAGTTGCGCACCGTCTCGGCTTGCAGTTTTTCGTCCACGATCGCAACTACGGTTACGGGCGCAACCAGCAGACCTGCTATCGCGAAGCGTTAGCTGCTGGCGCCGACGTCATCATTATGGTCCATCCCGATTACCAATACACGCCGTTGCTGGTAACCGCCATGGCAAGCATGATCGCTTACGGCGTCTATGACATCGTATTAGGATCCCGCATCATCGGCGGTACCGCGCTGCGCGGAGGCATGCCGCTTTACAAATACATCGCCAACCGCTTCCTCACCGCCTTCGAAAATCTGTTCCTCCGCGTCAAGCTCTCCGAGTACCACACCGGCTTCCGTGCCTTTAACCGCGAGGTGCTCACCCGCTTGCCCCTTCGCGAAAACAGCGACGATTTCGTTTTCGATAACCAGATGCTCGCGCAATGCGTCTACTTCGGTTTCCGCATCGGCGAAGTTTCCTGCCCCACGAAATATTTTGCCGAAGCCTCTTCCATCAATTTCCGCCGCAGCCTGCAATATGGCCTCGGCGTGCTCCAAACCACGCTTCAATTCGCGCTCCAGCGCGCCGGCATAATCCACAATCCCATTTTCAGCGAAAAAGGAAAGACGCTCGAAACCGAAGCCGAGGTTTACTACGAGGGAGGCCTTCCAGCCGCGTCGAACCGGCATTGAGTCAAACCAGCACCGGGTCGAACCGGCATGGACGATTGACGGCTGGTTTCGAATCAAGAATCCAACATCAGCGTTTGCCCGACAGTAAACCCAGAATCTTGCTGGCCAGTTCGTCCGAGAAGCCAAACCGCGCTTTCGCCCGCGAATAAAGATCCACCGCCTGTTTATCGAGCCAGATCATGCTCGACTGCAGCAGCCCATCGTTCGGCCGCGACCGGTAATTCGTGGAACGCACCTTGACCCCGTCTTCCGCTTCGGCCGTGTAGTAATACAACGCCAGGCTCTTGCGCGATTCTCCCTCTGGACAGCGCAACGGGTCGGGGAAGCCATGGTAGGAAATATCGTCGGTGCGGAATATCAGCGCCTCATTGAACAATGGCGCAATCTTCTCCACGCACTGTCGCATCTCCCGATCCCATAATTCCAGTGCGCCGCCCCAACCGTCCTCCCAATTGGGATTGAGATAGAGAATCAAATTGACCTGCCGCCGCCAATGCTTGTGGTAATGATGGTTGGTGAAGTCGGTGTGCACATTGAGAAACCCGCCGGGCCCCGACTGATGCAACCCTCCGCCTTCGAGCATCTCATCCGCCAGCAGCCCATCGATTCCTGTCAGTTGCGAAAGCCAATCCACAAACGCATCCGAATTCAGTTCATCCACCACCGTCCCCAACAGCGGCGGAAACAGCTCCCGCTTCGTCAGTCCCATCTTGTTTTCATTCCGATGCTTGTAGCGCGTCCACGCATCGGTGGCCATGTCGGGAAATTCGCTGGCCATATCGGCGGCCAACTCCGGCTCCAGAAATTGCTTCAGGTGGATGTGGGGATACGGCCTGGCCGCGCGAAACCGCCGCCGCAAGCTCGGAAGTTGGGAAGTCCATTTTTCGTAGGGAAATATTGGCCTGAGAGCGGGGATGACTATCGGATTCGCCATTTTATGGTTAACGTGTTTGCTTAATTAGATGCGGATGCTAACACAGACACTGCCTTGCTGTGCAGTCTTTTCGTTGGCCTTCACTGTAGGCGGCACACCCGCACCGTGGCGTTCTCATACGGACATTCTAGTCCAGCCGGTCCCGGTTCCTGCACCACGATCCAGCTGACCGCATATTTCTGCCGCAGCCGCTCGAAATCGTCTTTGTCGAAATGTGAGAAGTTCTTCTCATCCGCGATCTGCTTTGCCCACGTCTCCGCAAGTGGCGGAAACATCGACGCCGCTCCCTTGTCTTTCACCGCGTCGGCCAGCATCGAACGCTCTGCCCGCGCCCGAAATCCATTTTCGTCTTCGCCCGGCAGCTCCATGTGTTCCGGATTCAGCGCAAACAGCGCGTCCACCGGCGTGTTGACGCGAATCCATTCAAACGCCTGCACCCACAGGTTGCGCGGCTCCGCCCATGGCCACTCCAGGTGCTGGCTCGACGGAAACACCTGCCGTTGCGCATACCACATGCCCAAACTCAGCGGAACCAACAGCACTACCCAGCGCCACACGTGACTTTGCAGCACATATTTCCCAAGCATTCCTCCGCCCGCCACCACCAGCACCATGTAGCACAATGCCAGGCAACGCAGTGGCTGAATTCGCGTGAGGGCCTCGAAGCGCGCCGGAATTCCCAGTCCAATCGCGGCCCCTGCCGCCGCCACCACGAACAGCGCCATCGCCCGCGACACCAGTTCCAGATTTTTCATGCCTCGCCGCTCCGCAAAGCCGGCAAACCACCACAACAGCGCAACTGGCGCGATCGCTCCCACCCACTCGTACCACTCCCAGCGTAAAACGAAGTGCGAACGCTGCCGCAGCGCGACCTCATGATATGCAGCCGACGGAGGCTCAAGCGTAAAACCGAAGGGCAGCGCGGCCGCAAAACGCAGCATCCGTGGCCGATAGCGATCGAGCACGATCAACCAACCACAGAAAAACACGGCATAGCACGCCATCAACGGATGCATCGCCAAGCCAAACGCCAGCCAAACCGCCGCACGTGCAAGTTTTCGCTGCAATACGTCCGCTACCGCAAACAATGCGGCAAATGCCGCTAGATTCCGCGGGTTCAGAAACTGGTCGAGGATGTAAAGGTCTGTGCCTGCAATCGGCAAAGTCAGCAGCGCAGCCATCAAAGCTACTGCCGCCCAGCATGCCCACTGATCCTCGCGCGCTTCCGATGGAAACAACGCCTCTGCCAGCCGCCAGCTTGCCGCCAACAACAAAAATATGGACAAGATATGAAACAGCAGTGCGGCCCACGGCAGCGGCAGATGTGTCGCTCGAACTAAAAATGCGATCAGATTCGGATACAACGTGTGCCCGGCGTGTGCGCTAAAAAATTCCGTATTTGCTGGAAAAAGTCTGGGATTCAGAATCTTCTGTACACCCGGAAGGTAAATCTCCGCGTCTTCCGCATAGGGATGATAGCCGTGAATCAGCAGCGCGACCGCGGTCAAAGCCAGCAAGCCAATAAGTTTCTTGATCTTCAGAAACGGTCTCTCGCGCGATTCAGAATTTACCTTCTCCAGTGGATGCCGCAGACGCGCCGGGCTTTAGGAGATTCGCCTTGAGCATACCTGCGCCCCAAACCTGGGGTCAATGCACGGCACGCCGGAAGAACAATGGAAAAACGCCGGAAAAACGATGGGCAAAGCGCTGCCATCCAGCCTGCTTGCGGGGTCTGCAAACTGTCCGTAGCATCTAAACCATCATAAGATGGAATCCCCGGCTCAGCAGGACGTGCACGCTCATTTGGCGCTCGGCGAAATGTTCAGCTTCGCCTACGAGACCTTCATGAGCAACAAAATTCGCTTCGCGCTCACTGCGCTCGGCATGGTCATTGGTACCGCATCCTTGATTCTTGTCACTACCATCGGCCTCACCGGCAAGCAGTACCTTCTAAACCAGATTCAAGCCATCGGATCAAACTGGATCTACGCCGAGTATGAAAGCGGCGGCGGACGCATCTCGAACACCGGCAACGACGCTCTCACCATCGACGACATGCAAGCTGTCCTGCATCAGGTCGATGGCATCGTCGCCGCGTCGCCTGTGGTTCCGCTCAGCGAGCGCGTCGCCGTTGGCGGCGGCAAAGAGCGCGACCTGCAGATCATCGGTGTCTATTCCGAATACCAACAGGTTCGCAATCTCGTCATCCTTTCCGGACGTTTCTTTGACCACGAGGATTCCCAAGCCCACAACAAAGTCGGCGTTATCACTCCCAAGCTTGCCATCCAACTCTACGGCTCTGAGCAGGCTTCGCTCGGCAAAACGCTCAAGTTGAGCGGGCTGCCTTTCACCATCATCGGCACCTTCCGCGAACGCGTCGATACTTTCGGGCAATCGGAGGTCACCGACAACACCATGCTGATTCCTTACACTGTCATCCGTTACTTCCAGGACACGCCAGTCGTGAAGCAGATTTTCTTTTCCGCCGCCGATACTTCTCTCGTCGTCCCGGTCACAGCCCAGATTCAGCGCGTCATTCAGTCGCGCCATCGGCCGGAATCTGTTTATAGCGTCCGCAACCTCACGCAATTGGTCTCCATGGCTGACAAAATCACCACCTCCATGACCATGGTTCTGCTCGCCGTCTCTCTGGTCGTGCTGTTGGTAAGCGGCATCGGCATCATGAACATCATGCTCGCCACCGTCAGCGCCCGCATTCGTGAAATCGGCATCCGCAAAGCGGTCGGCGCAACCAACCGCGAAATCCGTTTTCAGTTCCTCTCAGAAGCCGTTCTCATCTCGCTCATTGGCGGCGTGCTTGGTATCGTCATCGGACTCGCCATCCCTTTCTCAGTGCGCTTCTTCACCGAATATCGCATCCCGGTTTCCGGGCTATCGGCCATTATCGCCATCATCGTCTCCTCACTCGTCGGCATCCTCTTCGGAACCGTTCCCGCCATCCGCGCCTCCCAACTCGATCCCGTCGAAAGCCTGCGCTATGAATGACTCGCCTTCAACTTTCCCGAAATGGACCTGGCTTCGCATCAGGGCATCGCTTTAGCGATGCCGCAAGCCTTCCCCTTTAGAAGCGGCGTGTCTACACATGGAATAAAATCGAGGGTGGGCGAAAGCGGGCATCGCAACCATGCCTACAAACTTAGCAACCACTCCAACCCGCGCCGTCGTCCTCCTGAGCGGCGGCATGGATTCCTGCGTATGCGCGGCCCTCGCCGCCCGCGATCATCTGCCCGCTGCCGTCCATATCAGTTACGGACAACTCACCGAAGAGCGCGAACGCCGCTCCTTTGAAAGCATCTGCGACCGCCTCGGAATTCACGACCGCCTGCTGGTGCGCAACGAGGCTCTGCGCGCCATCGGCGGCTCGGCCCTTACCGACAGTCGCATTGCCGTTCCCGAAACCCACGCTATTGGCGCGAGCATACCCGCGACCTATGTTCCCTTTCGCAATGCGCATTTTCTCGCCGTCGCCGTCAGTTGGGCCGAAGTTCTGGGAGCCGATAAAATCTACATCGGAGCGGTCGAGCCCGATAGTTCCGGCTATCCCGATTGCCGGCCGGAGTATTATCGGGCGTTCAATGAAGTAGTGAGAGCGGGCACCAAAGAAGGCGCGATACGCGTGGTGACTCCGCTGATTGCCATGCGTAAAGCCCAGATTGTGAGGCTTGGCCTTGAACTGAATGCCCCATTCGATTTAACGTGGTCATGCTATCAACGCGAAGATCGCGCCTGCGGCGTCTGCGACAGTTGTGTATTGCGCCTGCGCGCCTTTCGCGAAGCGGGCGCGGAAGATCCGATTCCGTACGCGATCGCCGCAGCCCGATCGAGCTAGAAACAGATTTCAGCAGGTGGAGTTCACCTGCAAATGTTCGGAGGCAACGCCATGAAACGGTATTTCATTCTCTCCCCGCTGCTTTTCGTCATTGTCCTCGCGATATTCGTTCCACTCGCATTGGCCCAAACTGGCAGCGTCAAGGGAATCTGCAAAGACGTCGACGGCAAACCGATCGCCCAGGCGCAAGTGGAGTGGGTTGGCGTCGACAACGGACACACCTATACCCTCAAAACCAACAATAAGGGCGAATATTTTTCGCTCGGCGTCACCCCCGGCAAATACAACGTCAAGCTCAGCAAGGACGGCAAAGAAATCTATAGTCTCAATGGCGCGACCGTCGGCATGGATGAAACCACGCTCGACTTCGACATGAAAAAGGAACAGGCGAGGCAAGGCCAGGGACTGACGCCGGAACAACAGAAGGCTCAGCAGGAGGCCCAGGCTAAAGCCGAGAACGAAAGGAAAACCATCGGCAGCCTTAACGATAAACTCAGCGCCGCCCGAACCGCCGAAGCTGCCAAGGATTACGACACCGCCATTACCGCGCTCACCGAAGCCAATCAGATCGATGCCACCCGCGATCCCATCTGGTTCGAACTCGGCAACGCCAACCTTGGTTCGATTGCCAAACAGACCGATCCCGAGGAAAAGCAGAAGCGTGCCGAGACCGCCGTCACCGATTACCAAAAAGCCCTTGAGCTTCGCGATGCCTCCGAACAGGCAAAAAAAGATCCCAACAACAATGCGACGCTGGCCGCCTACTATAACAACCTCGCCCAGGCTTATTCGAAGTCGAACAAACTCGATGACGCCATAACCAACTACAACAAAGCCGCCCAGCTCGACCCCACCCATGCTGGCACGTACTTGTTCAACGCCGGAGCCGCTCTCACCAACGCGGGCAAGGTCGACGATGCCATTGCTGCTTTCGACAAGGTGATTGCCGCCGATCCCACCAAAGCCGCCGCCTACTACTGGAAGGGCGTAAACCTAATCGGCAAAGAAACCATTGGCAAAGACGGCAAAGCCACCGCGCCCGAGGGTACAGCCGAGGCTTTTCAGAAGTATCTTGAACTCGACCCGAACGGTCCCTTTGCCCAGCCGGCCAAAGACATGCTGGCCAGTATCGGCGCTAGCGTCGAAACCGGATTCGGCAAGAAAAAAGCGGCAAAGAAGCAGTAAATCACTCTCCTGAATGCTTTGGGAAGGGCACGACTTTCAGTCGTGCCGTCAGAAGCGCAGTAAAGGCTGGGCTTTAGCCCCTGAGGTTCTGACTTCTCATCCGTCGCAACCATCTACGAGACGAGCTGACGAGTTCTCCTTTCAGCGCTTGACTACACAGCCTCTCAGCTCCACCCTATCACCTCCGACCTAAGCCGTTACCTAGGTCTATGGCCTACTTGTCCTTCGTTCTTACCCGCTTCCGCGTTACATTCATAATGTAGGTTCCCCGGAAAAGTTCTCCCCTGTGGCGTCAATACTTATAACTTGGAGTGTGTTTCATGGCGTCTCCGGGGAATTCCCCGATTGCAATTGCCTTCGAGGGCATCAGCGACACCGGCTCGATCCCAACGCCGGTCTTGCTCGCAGGCATGTTGCGCGCCTCCGAAAAGGTCAGCGACCTGATGTTTTCGCCGGGTCGTCCCCCGCAGGTCGAGATTCACGGTCAGCTCACTGCCGTCGAGATTCCCGGCAGCTCCACACTCTCCGCCGATGACACGCGCCGCATCGCCGCCGATCTGATCGGCACCAACAAACAAGCCATCAACACTCTGCGCGAGCAGGGCTCCTGTGACGTTTCCTATGGATTGCCGGGAATGGCTCGTTTCCGCGTCAATGTCTTCATCCAGCGCGGTAGCTGCGCCATCGTCATGCGCGTGATCCCGACCGTCATTCCAACCTTCAGTTCTCTCCGTCTGCCCGCGCAATTGGAAGAAGTGGCAAAAGTTCGCAACGGCATTATTCTCGTCACCGGCGCAACCGGATCGGGCAAGTCTTCAACCCTGGCCGCTTTGATCGACTGCATCAACAGCCAGCATTGCTATCACGTGCTGACCATCGAAGATCCCATCGAGTTTCTCCACCGGCACAAAAAATCGACCGTTCACCAGCGCGAGCTTCACAGCGACGCGCCGAATTTTTCCATGGCTCTGCGAGCCGCTCTGCGCCAGGCTCCCCGTGTCATCATGGTGGGCGAGATTCGCGACCGCGAGACGCTCGACATCCTTCTCGAAGCCGCCGAAAACGGTCAGCTGGTTCTTTCCAGCATGAATACCATTGATACCTCAAAGACTGTCGAGCGCATCATTGGCAGCTTTCCGGCCGCTGAACAGCAAGCCGTGCGCGAACGTCTGGCTAAAACCTTCCGCTACATCATCGCGCAGCGGCTGATTCCACGCACCGATGGCGGCGACCGCATCGCCGTCGTCGAAATCCTCAAATCCAATTCGCGCACCCGCGATTGCGTCGAACAAGGTGAGCGTCCCGGACGCACCCTGCTCGACGCTATCAAAGCCAGTGGCAGCGAAGGCATGCAGCACTTCGATAGCGAAATCGCCAAGCTCGTCCGCTCCGGCCTCGTCGATCTCGAAACCGGCCTCTGCTTCGCCAGCAACGCCACGGTTCTCGGCCAGGAACTCGCGCGGTAGCCTACTCCTCGAATAACAACACGAGCAACTGGGCAGCGGAAACCGGCAACTGTTCCAATCCTGTGCACTCGGTGTGCAAATTCCGTCCGTTAGCCGCCAACCTCCGCCATAATTTTTCCCGCGCACTTTAAACCCCGCCACGCGTGCAGCGAAGACAATCGCTTGCCAGCGAAGGATCACGTGAAAATTTCCCGCCCAGCCGCGGCCTAGAATTCCACCACTGCACAATTTTTATGGAATTGACCCCAGCCGCTAACACGCATACAGTCACACCACCTCAAAGCAAAAATTTCGCCGAGATCTGAGCGCCTGGAGCCGAATGCTCTAGGCTCGGAGTCCGAAACTATGCGTTTGAGACTGACATCTGAGATCTGAAGCTATGAGTTTCGAGAGCCAATACACCGTCTACCGCACCCGTTTCCTGGTGCGTGCCCGTCAACTTACTCAACCCCTGGTCTTCACCGACGCACTTGGCCGGGAACATTCCGGCCAGCGCGGCGACTACCTCGTCGAGTCCTCCGATGGCATCAGACGCATCACCGCCCAAACCATCTTCGAAGACATCTACGTGCCCCTCGAACGGGTTGACTCACGTGGAGCGCCAGGCCTTCCCGCCGCGCCCCTATCACGGGCGTCGCCCGAAAATCGCCCCGGGGCCACAGCGTGAAGGCAAGGTTTTCAAGTGCGGCAGTCAGGTTCTCCGTTTTCAGCACGGTGCGCCTCCCGCAGCTGGGAATCCTAAAGACCTGAGACCTGCTTTTCTGGGGACCTGCCTTACAACTTTTGGGCCACAAGATATGGTATTTAATTCTTGACAGACCCCATATACAGGTGTACGTTAAACATCCCATGAGCTGTTTTTAGACCTCCAGCGTTAAAGGAGGCCAGAAGGTAAACATCGGGGCGAGACTCAAACCGAAGACGAGGTGATCTTCGCGTCTTTGCTCTTCCCCCTTCACGGAAACCATCCCTCCGAAGTGGATGGAAAAACAAAAACAAGATGGAAAAAGCACACCGAACCAGCGGTGACTTCCCCCGGGTATCCCATCCTCGCGTGTTTTGTGCGCGGGGATGGGATTCCCCAGAAATCTCCCGCGTGAGAGTTGCTATCCCTCCATTAGGAGCCCCCATGGAAGGTTTGATCGAACTCGTTGCCGCTTCCTTCGCCCGTCACGGCGTCGAATGCCCAGCCGCCGATCCTGAGTTCGCGGATCGACGGGCGTCCTCGCCCGCCCAAGTCCCCATCTTGGCAGCGTCCCTGCCCGAGCACAATTTCCAAAAGAGCCTACAGGACGATCCCGCCCCATAACCAACGAAGCTTTGCATCCGGGTATCGCTTTAGCGACGCAAAAGCTACCCGGACTCAATTGTCCCTGTATGGACGGTCATCAGTGCCGATGAGTTGCACAATTCGCGCGGTCGTCGCGTTTTTCCAGGAAACTTTGAAGTCCTGCTGTGCTAGATCAATCGCTCTTTGCCATCATCTAATTAGGAGAGGGACATGCCCGAAGTGAAGGAAAAAGTCCAGCAAGAAATCAAAGCCCAGTCCGCGGCCACTAACCCCAAGGCCAACGCCGCCGGACTCACCTTCCGCCGCTTCTTCACCAAGCCCGGCGTCTCCCCCTACAACGAGGTCGAATGGGAACTCCGCACCGCCCAGATCGCCGACTCCCAGGGAGGAGTGATCTTCGAGCAGAAAAACGTCGAGGTTCCCAAAGACTGGTCCATGACCGCGACCAACATCGTCGCCTCCAAATATCTCCACGGACAAATCGGCACCGGCGAACGCGAAACCGGCGTGCGCCAACTCGTCGCCCGCGTCGCCGAAACCATTCGCGACTGGGGCATGAAAGACGGATATTTCCGCACCTCCGAAGACGCCGCCACCTTTCACGACGAGCTCGCCCACCTGCTTCTTCGCCAGTATGCGGCCTTCAATTCGCCCGTCTGGTTCAACGTTGGCTGCGATCGCATCGAACCGAAATCCGACGCCACCAACTGGCACTGGAACGCAACTACCCATCAGGTCGAGTTTGGCGTCACTGGCTACACGCGCCCGCAGTGCTCTGCCTGCTTCATCAATTCCGTGCACGACTCGCTCGATTCCATCCTCACCCTCGCTAAAACCGAAGGCATGCTCTTCAAATGGGGATCCGGCACCGGTACCAATCTCTCTCCGCTGCGTTCCTCCACTGAGGTTTTGAGCGGCGGTGGCACCGCCAGTGGCCCGCTCAGTTTCATGAAGGGTTTCGACGCCTTTGCCGGCGTCATCAAGTCCGGCGGTAAAACTCGCCGCGCCGCCAAGATGGTGATCCTCAACATCGACCACCCCGACATCGTCGAGTTCATCGAATGCAAAAGCAAGGAAGAAGCCAAAGCCCACGCCTTAGTCGCCCAGGGCTACGATGGATCGCATCCCGACTCCGACGCCTACAGCTCAATCTTCTTCCAGAATGCCAATAACTCCGTCCGAGTAACTGACGACTTCATGGTCGCCGTTATGCGCGACACCGATTTCTGCACCCGCGCCATCGTCGACGGCCGCGTTGTTAAGACTTACAAAGCCAAAGAACTAATGCAGAAAATTTCCGAAGCCACTTGGCATTGCGGTGATCCCGGAATGCAGTACGACTCGACCGTCAATCGCTGGCACACGTCGAAAAACACTGCGCGAATCAACGCCTCGAATCCCTGCAGCGAGTACATGTTCCTCGATGACTCCGCCTGCAATCTCGCCAGCCTGAACCTGCTCAAGTTCGCGCCCAACGGCACCTTCGACGTTGAAGCCTACCGTCATGCGGTAGATATCGTCATCACTGCGCAGGAAATTCTTGTCGACAATGCCGGCTATCCCACCGAACTGATCGGCAAAAATTCGCATGACTATCGTCCGCTGGGTTTGGGCTACGCCAACTTAGGCGCCCTGTTAATGGCCGCGGGCCTTCCCTACGACAGCGACGCCGGACGCGACTATGCCGCCTGCATAACTGCCATCATGTGTGGAGAAGCTTATCTTCAATCTTCGCGCATCGCCGAACTCTGCGAGCCGCTAACTCCCATCACCAGCACAGTTCAAACCCGACTCGGAGTTACTAAGTCAGAAGACATGCCCGGCGCTGCCTGCCCCGGCTGGTACATTAATCGCGAGCCGTTCCTCGATGTCATCCGAATGCACCGCGCCAGCGTGAACAACATCAATAAAAACAACGTTCCCACATCTCTGTATGAGTCCTCCAAAGCCTGCTGGGATGAAGCCCTCGCCCACGGCGAAAAGCACGGCTACCGCAACTCCCAGGTCACAGTCCTCGCCCCCACCGGCACCATCGGCTTCATGATGGATTGCGACACCACCGGCATCGAACCCGACTTAGCTTTGATTAAATACAAAAAGCTGGTCGGCGGAGGAATGATCAAGATCGTCAACAACACCGTCCCCGGCGCGCTCTTTAAACTCGGTTATACCCACGAGCAAACCGATGCCATCGTTAGTTACATCGACGCCACGGGTACCATCGAAGGCGCTCCGCACATCAAAGACGAGCATCTCGCCGTCTTCGACTGCTCGTTCAAGCCGGCCAAGGGCACTCGCTCCATTCATTACATGGGCCATCTCAAGATGATGGCCGCCGCGCAGCCATTTATCTCCGGAGCTATCTCCAAAACCGTCAACTTACCCAACGCCGCCACGGTCGACGATATCTCCGAAGCTTACATTCAGGCCTGGAAGTTAGGCCTGAAAGCCGTTGCTATCTATCGCGACGGATGCAAGCAGTCGCAGCCGCTCTCCGCCGCTGGCACCAAGACCGCACAAAGCAGCGGTGTGGAGCGGGCGCCCTCGCCCGCTGCCGTTGAAGCTGACGACAACCTCGACGCTCCTCCTCGTGCCGTTCGCCATAAGTTGAAAGAAGAGCGCATGTCGGTCACGCACAAGTTCAATGTCGCTGGTCACGAGGGTTACATCACCGTCGGCTTGTATCCGAGCGGAGAACCTGGCGAACTTTTCATTAAGATGGCCAAGGAAGGCTCGACTGTTTCCGGCCTGATGGACAGTTTCGCTCTCGCCGCATCTCTTGCTCTTCAGCACGGCGTCCCGCTAAGGGTTTTCTGCGAAAAGTTTGCCCACACCCGCTTCGAGCCCAGCGGATGGTCCAACAATCCCGACATCGGCTTTGCCAAGTCGATCATGGATTACATCTTCCGCTGGCTGCAGTTGCGCTTCCTCAGTGGACAGCAGCAGTTCCTCTTCGAGAACCTGCGCCCCAAGCCGCAACCCGCGCCCGAAGGCATCGGCGATCTGAATGGCTCAATCGGTTCCGTGGGTTCACTGACGACTGACCACCGGCCACTGACCACCGGACCCATCCACGCCGCCGACGCGCTCTCCAGCATGGTCGATATGGGAGACGCTCCCAGTTGCCACGTCTGCGGCTCCATCATGGTCCGCAACGGCAGTTGCTACAAGTGCATGAACTGCGGCAGCACCAGCGGCTGCTCGTAGATTTTCGGTGCCGTCCGGGCGGCACCCGCCAAGCTCGCGTAGGGACGACCGCCCTCGGCTGTCCAGCGGAGCAAAGCTCCGCAGAGGTTTTTGGGTAGGGCACGGCTTCAGCCGTGCCGAACAGAAAGCCACAATCCCGACGGCTTCAGCCGCTGAGGGAACAAGTCGTAGAAGTTGAGACGTTAAGCTGTGATGTAAGAGGAGGCACGGCAAACGCTGTGCCTTTTACGTTTGGCGTTGACGATCTAGGAGGGTCTCGATGAAGATAGATATTTTTGATGTGGGCCATGGCGCTTGCAGTGTGATTACATGTCCCGACGGTAGGCGCTTGATGATCGACTGCGGCAGTAAGAAGGATGTTCCGTACTGGTGGCCCTCGATACAATTTTATGGGCAGACCTTCGCGGGCCTAATCCTGACTAACCTAGACGAAGACCACGTCTCCGACTTCGCAAGTACCCTCAACAACCTTCGAATCGCAACCGTGTGCACAAACAACACGATTGATGCTGCGAGGCTGAAACAGCTGAAATCTGAAGGCATGCAATCGGGCGTGGAAGCAGTCTACCGTTATCTGCAGAATCCTTCTTGCTTGAATCTGAGTCTCGTCCTTCCCCAGATCAGAGTAAGCATGTTTCGGCATCCATTCGGGGTTTTTGATGACACCAATAACTTGAGCATGGTTACATTTGTGGAATATGGAAGCTTCTGTATCTTGTACCCCGGCGACCTCGAGGAGGCAGCCTGGAGGCGAATGCTTCCAGACCCCGCTTTCCATGCACTCCTAAGCCGCGTTAGTTTGTACGTAACATCTCACCATGGACGCGAGAGCGGGTGCTGTGCGGAATTATTCGATTACACTCGATGCTCCCCGTATGCTTTCATCATATCGGACAAAGAAATGTTGCACGATTCGCAAGAAACGAATGCTTGGTACAGACAGCACGCGAAAGGGCTGCAGAAGATTTTGCAAACCCCATGGGATGCTCCTGAGACGAGGTACGTTTTCACGACGCGAAACGACAGCTGCATCTCTATCGAAGTGCAGCCGAACGCTAACTTCGTGCTCTACCCCAAGAGCAAAACGCAGGAGAACGTATGGCCGAAACCAAACCCCATCCCCGCAGTGGACTGGCCCTCAACACTAACGGGACTGAACTCCTTGGCCGGTCTTTTGAAGAAACCGATCTAACAAGCGCAGGTACAAAAAAATGAACGAGCTGCTCACGAAACTCTCCTCATACAACCTGTTCAATTACTTGTTCCCAGGTGTCCTCTTCGCGATCCTCGTCACTGAGTTCACTCACTACCAGCTCGTGCAGAAGGAGATAGTTACGGGGGTTTTTCTCTACTATTTCCTCGGCCTTGCTGTAAGCCGATTCGGCTCCCTCGTCATCGGCCCGCTCTTAAAAAGGATCTCGTTCGTCAAGTTTGCCGACTACAACGCGTTTGTTGCGGCATCGAAGAAGGACACGCAGATCGACGTGCTTTCGGAAGTCAACAACACTTACCGCACTCTCTGCTCTTTGTTCAGCTTACTAATTTTTCTTAAACTGTACGCGAGGCTGGAGGCAAAGCTTCCGGCCCTCAGAGATTGGGATTCATCAATCTTGATTGTGCTGCTTTTCCTGGTGTTCCTATTTGCATACCGGAAGCAGACGGGCTTTGTGGTGAAGAGGATCAAGGCAAATTTGTCTTGAAGCGGAGATAGGCCGGGTGGCCACTCAAGCCCGTTTTTGGCTTGAGTGGGAATTCCGCACCAAAAGGAAGTAGAATAGTATTCGTGCCGATCAAGATTGCAACCCGATTTGCTACTGTCCGCGATACCGCCAGGGCTCTCGGTGTCTCTAAGCAACGCAGCGACAAGCTTGTTGAACTCGTAAAAGAGACTCTCGGCGACTACAAAACTGCGACCATGAAGCATGCGCGGACCGCAGGCGGGTACCTAAAACGCAAGGTTGCGAACAAATCGGCACGGAGCAACATCAAGCGAAATGCCGCGACAACCCGCGCAACGGCAACGAAAGCTAAGCGTTAATACGGGAGCGGTCTTCCTCAATATTCCCTACGACGACCGTTTCGAGAACCTTTTTCTCGCTTACATCGCAGGAACCACCGCCTTTGGATTGGTTCCGAAGGCAACCCTTGGAATCCCTTTCAGCAGGCGGCGTCTCGAGCGAATCCGGTCGCTGATTGCCTCATCCCAATACTCGATCCATGACTTGTCGCGGGTTCAACTCGACCGGACGGCCCCGACCACTCCGCGATTCAACATGCCGTTCGAACTCGGTATGACGGTGGGTATCAATGACCGGCGGCATGCGTGGGTTGTCTGCGAATCGAAACTCAGGCGTATCAACAAGTCGCTCAGCGATCTCGACGGAACCGATGCCTACATTCACGAAGGCACGGTGCGTGGCGTGCTCCGCGAATTGGCGAATGCATTCGCGAGGAGCCGGCGGAAGCCGACCGTTGCCGAGATGATGCAAATTTACCGGATCTTGCGCTCGAATTTGAAAAAACTGTTAAAAGATGCCGGGCAGAAGAACCCGTTCAACGCTCGGGTTTTTAATGATCTGTGCGTCATGGCAAGCGCGGCAGCAGATGAAATCGTCGGCGATTGAGCCGCTTTCGGGAGAAGTACCGCTGTGACGGCCTCGCGTCTGCCGGACGCACAAATCGTTCGCTAGACGAGTGGTCCACCTTCAACACACACAACTTTTCTTGACACTCCGTGCTATTCTTAATATTGACTTACTAACTCGTGATAACTAGTTACCATAACTCGTCATTGTTCAAAATGGGAATGAGTTATTGGCCTAACTCGCCACTAACTCCTATGCGCTCTAGATTTTGCCTATAACTCGCTCGGGCTCAAGATTTTGCCGGGAAACAATGCCTAAAGTCTTGATTCTGTTAGACCGGGGGGGTGGGGGGAGGGGGTCCGCTGCACGGCAGTTGCTGCAAGTGGATGAGCTGCGGCTCGACGGGCAGCTGTTCCTAACCGGCCTCGCAGGCGATCTGTTGTAAGCTTGAAAGGCTATGACTCCAGGCGGATTGCTTCGCAGAATTCAAATTGTCGGTTTGACCATTGCGCTGGTAGCGGGCGTCGGTTTTGGGGCGCGACCCGCCTCAGCCCAGCAAAACAAAGTTGTCTATAGCGCAGAGGAACAGCCCATCGCCGATCAGATCCACGGCCTGCGCGCTCTGCCCGATGACGTCCGCGCAACCACTACAAGAGATCTGGCGCTGAAGATTCGCCGGCTGCCCGCCACCGAGAACAAGGTGCGCCTCGCGGTCAATCTCGCGGCACTCTCCACCGAAGGCGACTTCGGGCACGACACGCTGCAGCAAGTGGCAACCACCCTCGCCGATGCCCTTCGCGCGCATCCTCTGCCTTGGGCCGAACCGAAGGATGCGGGCGCAGCCGGCAATGGCTCGGCGCGCGAGCCGGCTTATCCATATGTTGAGCTGGCCACGCTGGTCCGTTACGAGCAGGTCCTGGCGTCGCTTGAGGGCAGTGACAGTAATGGCGAACAGTATCGGGCGGCGATGGCTAAATTGGAGGCCGACGATCGCAAGCGCGAGCATCCTGAGTTTACGCTGAAGGATCTCTCGGGCAAGAGCTGGACGTTCTCTGAACTGCGCGGCAACGTTGTGCTGGTAAATTTCTGGGCAACATGGTGTCCGCCCTGCCGCAAAGAAATACCCGATCTGGAGGCCCTTTACGAGCGCTTCGGGACGAAAGGATTCGTAGTGCTGGGCATTTCTGATGAAGAGCTGGCTAAAGTAGAGCCGTTTGTTCGCGAGCGCAAAGTTTCCTTTCCGGTCTTCCTCGATCCGGAGCGGAAAGTAAATGAGATGTTCGTGGTGGATGGCATTCCGAAGAGCTTTGTCTACGACCGCTACGGGAACCTGGTAGCGCAGTCGATTGACATGCGGACGCAGAAGCAGTTTCTTGAAATGCTGGCGAAGGCCGGCCTCGAGTAAAACCCGCATCGCGGAGAAAAGATCGAAAAAGGTAGCCCGTAAGCAGCACATTCGCCGAGCCCTATTGGCTGCGCTGATACCATACCATTCGTGCCCCCGCTGCTTGACGTCCGCGGCCTGACCGTTCTTTTCCCGCAGTCTCGCGCTCTACCAGCTTCGAATGCGCGAGCCGGATCGGCTTCGCCCGTGGCCGCCGTTCGCGGGCTTTCATTCTCGATCGCTCCCGGCGAAGTGCTCGGGCTGGTCGGCGAATCGGGCTCGGGAAAATCGGTTACATCCCTGGCCATCATGGGGCTGCTTCCGAGCGCGGCCAGGGTCACCGGCGAAATTGTTTTTCAAAACGGAGACGCCTCAGCCGCACAATTAACGCGCCTCGAGCCTGAGCAGTTGCGCCAGTTGCGCGGCTCGCGCATGGCGATGATTTTTCAGGAGCCGATGACCGCGCTCAACCCGGTCATGCGCGTCGGCGATCAGATTGCCGAAGCGGTGCTGGCTCACGAGCGCGTCTCTAAAACTGAAGCTTGGCGCCGCGCGGTCGAGGGCATGCGCGAAGTTGCTATCGCCGATCCCGAAGAGCGCGCTCGCAGTTATCCGCACCAGCTTTCTGGAGGCATGCGCCAGCGCGTAATGATCGCGATGGCGATCGTGAACCGTCCTCAGCTTCTCATCGCCGACGAACCAACCACCGCGCTCGATGTGACGATTCAACAGCAGATTCTCGACCTGCTCAACGAGCTGCGACAGAAATTCGGCTTGGCGATGCTCTTCATCTCCCACGATCTCGCGGTGGTCTCGCACGTTGCCGACCGGGTCGCGGTGATGTATGCGGGAAGTCTCGTCGAGGCCGGATCGAAGGCCGACATTTTTCAGTCGCCCGCACACCCTTACACACAGGGATTGTTGCGCGCGATTCCTACCCTTGCGACCGACCGCGCGCGCCCGCTCGCAACCATCGAAGGCACAGTGCCGCCCATCGCGCAACTGCCCGCCGGATGCACCTTTGAGCCGCGATGCGAATTTCGGGTCGCGGCCTGCGCGGTTGAATTCCCTCCGCTCGTCGAGGTGAACGCAGGGCATTGGGCGCGGTGCCCCGTGCTGAATCCGCGGAGCTGATTTCAACTACCGGTGCTGAGTGCCTTTTTTTCTGGGCACCAGTACGCGACAACCCTCCGGTTCGTGCTTTCGCCGCTGAAAACGCTATAATCCTCAGCTTGTGCGTATTCTCGTTCTTAGCGACATTCACAGCAATCTCGAAGCGTTGGATTCCTCTCTGGCTGCGGCTCCGGCGCATGATCTGGTCGTGAATCTCGGAGACAGCGTCGGATATGGCGGAAATCCCAATGAGGTGATTGCCAAGGCGCAGGCGCTCGGAGGGTTGTTTGTCCGCGGCAACCACGACAAAGCCGTCGGCGGACTGATGAACCTGGACGAGTTCAACCCCGTCGCCGGATTGGCCACGCTGTGGACCCGCGAGCAGCTTACGCCAAAGAATCTGGAATGGCTGCGCGCGTTGCCGCACGGGCCTGTCCGTTTCGACCAACTCCCCGGCATCCAGTTCGTCCATGGGTCGGCACTCGACGAAGATGAATACATGGTGAGCGCGCGCGACGCCATCGCTCCTCTAATCACCGATCCCATCCCGGTCACCTTCTTTGGGCACACGCACCTGCAAGGTGGATTCGTGCTTACGGGCGATATCAGCGAATCATACCGTCCGGGATATCGCACCGTCGGCCAGCCCGAATCGTCGGATTGGCCGCTCCGCAAAGATCGCCGCTACCTCATCAACCCCGGCTCTGTCGGCCAGCCGCGCGATGGCGACTGGCGCGCCGCCTTTGCCATGTTCGACTCCGATGCCTGGATCGTGACTTTTTATCGCGTGCCTTACAACCTACGCGCGGCTCAGGAGAAGATTCTTGCCGCCAACTTGCCGCAGCGCCTGGCCACGCGCTTGGCCACCGGAAGATAAGGCCATTGGAGCGGCGGTCGTCCTCGCCCGCCTGAACGACTCGTCTGCATTGTAAACTCGATTCATGCCTTCGCGTTCTTCTGGCCCAAGTAAATCTCGTTCAAGTGAATCCGCCAGTTTTTTCCCTGCTCAGAAATCGCCGGCGCAGTCTCCTCCGAAATCAGCCCACCATGTGCACACCGCCCACGTCGATGGCGGGGCACGCGGCAATCCCGGGCCAGCAGGCTACGGCGTCGCAATTCACGACGCTTCCGGCCGCGTCGTTGCCGAACTGAGCGAATATCTCGGACACCGCACCAACAACTACGCCGAGTACCAGGGATTGCTGGCGGCGCTGCGCTATGCGGCGGAGCACCAAATTAAGGCGCTCAAGGTGGTCAGCGATTCGGAACTGATGGTGCGGCAGATGAAAGGCATCTACAAGGTGCGGCATCCCGAACTGCGCAAGCTGCACGACGAGGCGCAGTCGCTCGCCCGTCGGCTCGAACACTTCGAAATCCGCCACGCCTTACGCGAACACAATCAGATCGCCGACCGCTTGGCGAATGAGGCGATGGATCGCGGCCGCACTTGCTGAAGCAAATTGCTCATTCCGCGGCCGAGTGATCGTGAATGATTTTCCATCCCCCGGGAAATCTACGAAAGATGAGCGTGAACAAACCGTGGGGTGTTTTGCCGTCGGACATGGTCAAATGAAATTCGCCGCGCACGAAAGCCGCGTCGCGACCGAGCATCTCAATCCGCAAGTTCGCGAATTCCAGCTTGCCCATTTCGTGCCCCGCGCTCTGATAGTTTTGCTTGTAGCGATCAAGCACCGCCTGCCAGCCCTGGTATTCGCGTCCTCCTGAAAAGAACGTCAGCTCAGGAGAATTCCAGTAGCCGGCCATGAAACCCTCGAGGTCATGTCGGTTCCACGCGGCCTGCTGCTCTTCCATCACTTTGCGGATCGCGGTGCGCGCGGCATCTCCGGAGTCCTGCGCGAGTGCTGGCATCGTGAGCATTACCACCATAGTGAAAACCCAAGCCAAGTTGCGCACGGATCGCCTCCGATCGGCCAATTAGTTTCGCATATTGAAAGCGAAGATGTCGGCGCTTAGGGTTGGATCGTCGGAGCGAGTCAGCTTCACGCGGGCGTGGGAGCCCGCGTCACAACTACCGAGCGATTCTTGTCACGCGCGGCTTTTCTTGGCCGCTGCCGCGACTTTGACCTTTACCGTTTCCCATGGACGCTTGGGGCGCGCTGTTTCGGGCTCATCGCGATCTTTGATGCGATCGTAGTGATACGATTCGCTCACCGTGCCGAGCGACTCGTTGTAGAGGCTGGGAAGGCCAAGCGCTTCTTTCAATTCTTCGGAAAACTGTTGCAACGCTTTCAGATGATCGGCGGTCGCCGGCACTTCCGTCTTCGTGGTCTTCATAAATTGCTGGTAGCCGCGATTGACCAGCTTGGAGATTTCGCTGCCGATCATATAGCCTGGATAAGCAAATATTTTGACGCCGTCGTCGTCGGTTTTCTGAATCGCCGCCGAGCAGTTGTATTTTTTCAGGAACACGCGGGTTTGCGCGCCGGGAGCTTCAATCAGGTCAAAGCCATGATCGCGCAGCCAGTTTACGGCTTCTTCGTAGCTTTTCTGTTCGACTTTCGCAGCCATTTTATAAATTCAATTCCCCTTTACCCTAAATTCAGTTTAGATGCGCCGCGGATTGTTTCGGTGGAACCAAAACCAGCAGCAATAATCTAATAACGGTAGAATCGTGCAACGCTAGTATAGATATACCTTTTTAAGATTGCGGGCACATTACTGTAGTCACAAGGACTTTACACCGAATGACGCCGCCAGCTTCCGGTTCCGTGCCATTGCAGGCCAAAGTCGTGTCTCCTCCGCGCGGAGAAGCTGTACTGGCCTGCATCGGCAACACGCCGCTGCTGCCGCTTGACGCGCTGCTTCGCGATCTGCCCGGCGTCGAACTTTGGGGCAAAGCCGAATGGTACAACCCCGGTGGATCGGTCAAAGATCGCGCCGCGGCAAGCATCGTGGAGGATGCGCGCCGCTCCGGCAAACTGGCTCCGGGAAAAATTCTGCTCGATTCGACCAGCGGTAACACCGGCATCGCCTATGCCATGCTCGGGGCCGCGCTCGGCTTTCCCGTTACGCTGTGCGTGCCGGAGAATGTTTCTCCCGAGCGAAAACGCATTCTACAGGCATACAGCGCAAATATCATCTATACCGACCCCGCTGAGGGCTCCGATGGCGCCATCAAGATTGCGCGCCAACTCGCTGAGCGCCATCCCGATCTTTATTTCTATGCCGATCAGTATTCCAATGACGCCAACTGGCGCGCGCACTACGAAACCACAGCCAACGAGATCTGGCAACAGACCGAAGGACGCATCACACATTTCGTCGCCATGCTCGGCACCACGGGAACGTTCGTTGGTACCACGCGCCGCTTGCGGGAATTGAATCCGATGATCCGCTGCATCTCACTGCAACCGGATTCGGCTTTCCACGGCATTGAAGGCGCGAAGCATCTGCCTTCGGCCATCGTACCGCGCATTTACGATCCGTCTCTCGCCGATGAAAATCTAGAAATCGCAACCGAGGATGCGCACGCGATGGCGCGGCGCCTGGCGCGCGAACATGGGCTGCTGCTCGGAGTTTCGGCCGCGGCGGCCGTTGTTGGCAGTCTGCGAGTGGCCGAGCGCGCACAAAAAGAAGATCTTCGGAACGCAGGCCGTTTCAACGAAGTCCGTTTTCAGGACGAGCGCTTCAAAGACGGCCGTCTAAAAGACGATCCGCGCGCGACCATCGTCACCATTCTCTGCGATTCCGGCGAAAAATATCTTAGTGAGAGGTTCTGGAATGAGTAAAGTTGTCGCACGAATGTTTCAAAGTTTCATGGCTTCAAAGTTTCAATGTGCGAACGTCGGCGTCTTCGCTTTTTGAGGTTTTTGAAACCCTGAAACTCTGAAACCTTGAAACTTTATTCTCCACCTTCATGCTGAAGCTGCCAATTTCCGTCTACGAAGCTCTACGCCTCCATGGCGAATCCACCTACCCCCACGAGTGCTGCGGTGTGCTGCTCGGACAATTCGACAATGACGGCTCGAAGACGGTTTCGCGCATCGAGCCCTGTGGCAACGCGTGCGACGACTCACCGCACAACCGCTACACAATCAATCCTAGAGATTTAATTCATATTCAGCGCGAGGGCCGCGAGCGCGGTGAAGAGATTGTTGGTTTCTATCACTCGCATCCGGATCATCCGGCGCAGTGGTCGGTGACGGATCTTGCGGAAGCCCACTGGTTTGGGTGCTCCTACGTAATCACAAGCGTGGAGAAGGGCGCAGCGGTGATGACGAATTCCTTTGCCTTAACAGGCACGGATGAGGTGGACAAGAAATTTGTGGATGAGACGATCGAGGTGGTACGACTGGTGAAAACCGCTAGGTGAAGTAGCCGCGCACCCGGCTTCTCATCATGTAAATCAGCAGCAAACCAGCGATAACCGCTCCCACAGCGCCTTTGAGATGTTCTCCGACGATCAAGTTCGCAAGATCGCCGGCCGCATTGATGGCAACCATGCTTGTGCCGAGAAACCATCCCCAGCGCCGGCGGCGAAACCAGCCTATGGCCGCGGCGCCTAGCAGCGCCGATAGCAGAAAGAATCCAACCCCGGCAGGCTTGGCCAACGACGCGAGTAGGGCATGGCCGGCCTTGTTCAACATCCACAACCGGTCGAGGACGGTCCCGGGAATCAGCAGAGTAACGCCCGCATAGGCGGCCATTGCCGAGCCGAACACGAAGAAAGACGCGATGGCAACGAATGCCCGCGGACGATCATTTTGTTCAATGTCTATCATTTTTATCGATCTTCATGATTTATTTTTTGAATTGATGAGGGCCGCTTTTTGACTTGCATCCTTCCCCTTCCCCCTCGCATCTTCTTTATATGCCTCAGATCCAGATTCCGTCTCCACTTCGCCAGTACTCCGGGAAACAGGCGTCTATCAACGTTGCGGCGAGCACCGTAGGTGAAGCGCTGGCCGACCTCGTCACGCGGCATCCCGATTTGAAGCGTCACCTTTATACCGAGGATGGCAAGCTGCGTTCCTTCGTCAATGTTTATGTGAACGATGAAGACATGCGCTACCTGCAAAAGGAAGGCACCGCCGTCCAGGACGGTGATACGATTTCTATAGTGCCCTCAATCGCTGGAGGAATTTTTTAATTGTGTAATTTGCGACTTGTCTGATTCCGCGAAGCCGATGATCTCCTGGAGCCGGTTTCAAATTGCCAAGTTACCCGATTACTCAATTGCCAAATATGTCCACCCTCGCCGAAGTCAATCCCGCCGCTGTCCTGAGCAACGATGAGATCCTGCGCTACTCGCGTCATCTCATCATGCCCGAAGTGGGCATGGAAGGTCAGCAGAAGCTGAAAGCTGCGAAAGTGCTCTGCATTGGAGCCGGCGGACTGGGCTCTCCGCTCGCCCTTTACCTTACCGCTGCGGGCGTCGGCACGCTTGGCATCGTCGACTTCGATGTCGTCGACTACACCAACCTGCAGCGGCAGATTATCCATACAACCAACGATGTCGGACGCAAGAAGCTCGACTCCGCCGCCGAGAAACTCAAGGCCATCAATCCATTCCTGAATCTGCACACCTTCGAGACCAAACTTACCAGCACCAACGCTCTCGAATTATTTCGCGAGTTCGATATTGTCGCCGATGGCACCGACAATTTTCCCACGCGATATCTCGTCAACGATGCCTGCGTGCTCACCGGCAAGCCCAACGTCTATGGATCGATTTTTCGCTTTGAGGGGCAAGCCAGCGTGTTCGCAACCGAGGATGGGCCGTGCTATCGCTGCCTTTATCCCGAACCGCCGCCGCCCGGCCTCGTGCCCTCGTGCGCCGAAGGCGGTGTGCTCGGCATTCTGCCCGGCCTGGTCGGCGTGATTCAGGCAACCGAAACCATCAAGCTCATTCTCGGGCAGGGCGATCCGCTCGTTGGACGGTTGCTGCTGGTCGATGCCCTGGGCATGAAGTTCCGCGAACTCAAGCTGCGTAAGAATCCCGATTGCCCCGTCTGCGGCACCCACCGGACAATTGCCGGGCTGATCGACTACGATCAGTTCTGCGGCATCCGCGGTCAGGAAGAACCGGCCGGAAACGATATTCCGGCAATTTCGGTGGAAGATCTTAAGAGAAAATTAGACGCGAAAGCAGACGTCTTCATTCTTGACGTGCGCGAGCCTCATGAATATCAGATCTGTAACTTGAACGGATATCTCATTCCGGTGGGCGACTTACCCAAGCGTGTAAGTGAACTCGACTCCAGCCGCGAGATCGTCGCTCATTGCAAGATGGGCGGACGCAGCGCAAAGGCGGTAAACTTTTTGCGCCGCGCCGGATTTACCAAGGTCTATAACCTCACCGGCGGCATCACCGCCTGGGCGGAGCGGATTGATACTAAGATGCCTAAGTATTAACGTTTCCCTCTAACGTTAGGATGGACTGCGATGCCGTTCTAACTCCTTAGCTTACCTTGATTTATTTCATCTTCGGTGTATGATGGGCTCATTCGGGGCCCGTATCGATAAAGAGTAAGGACCACGCGCATGCGCCTACCTTTCGTCTCCGTGCTTACTTTTAGCTGCCTGTTGCTGGCCGCGCAGGAACCTGGAAAGCTGCCCGAAGCATCCGAAAAGCCTCGGGTATTCATCACCGACAGCGAGTCTTGGTCCATCGCAGGGCAAAGCGGAGGAGCGGGCGGGGCCTACGGCGGTGCGATGGCAGGAGGCGCCCGGCCACAAACAGCCGAAATCATCAAAACTTTTGGAGAGCGTTGCCCACAAGTAGTGGTAAACAACATCCAGGGTAAGGCGGACTACATTGTCTTATTGGATCATGAGGGCGGCAAGGGAGCCCTTCGGCACAAGAATAAAGTCGCGGTGTTCGCTCGCATCTCTGGCGATTCCATCGTGAGTAAATCAACGCTGTCGCTGGGCGGGTCAGTACAGGATGCTTGCGAAGGAATTGAAAGGGATTGGCAGGCACACGGTGCTGCGATGCGGGCTGCGGATCAAACGAGAAGCACTCCGACTGCCCAGCCTGCGAACGTCGCTGCTGTAGGGCAATCCAATCGGGCAACTGCAAAGGTGCTGGTGGGATCGAGCCCGGACGGTGCCGACATCGAAGTTGATGGCAGCTTTGTCGGCAATACCCCATCCGAAGTTCAGCTAACCGAAGGAGAGCACACAATCGCTGTAAAGAAGCCGGGTTTTAAGGATTGGGAACGAAAGCTCAAGGTGACCGCCGGCAGTGATGTACACCTAAACGCTGCGCTAGAACTGATCACCTCTCAATAATCGAGAGCCTGAGATTCGGAAAAAGTTCGGATAAAACTAAAAAGGAGCACGGTTACGTGCTCCCTTTTTCCCAGGAGTCAGTTCAGTTCTTCCGCGGTGCTTATTTTTCCGCTTTGTCAGTCGGTCCAATCGCGAGCGCGAACTTTTTGCCGGCGAAGCGCAGTTCGGAAATCGCAGCCTTGCCATTCGCGTGGTCGATGATCGCCGAGTCGCTGTCGTAGGGCTTATTAAGGGCAATCACTTTCGCCGAAGTCTTCGCTACTTCTTTCCTGTTCTGCACGAACGTTACTTCCACGCTCGATCCCGCGCCGTCCCAACGGACCTGATAATCCCCCGCCGGCAGTTGCTGGCCGTTGATTTCTACCGACTCGGCCACCTGCAGCGTACCTCTGTTGCTTGCAAAAGCACTCGATGCGAGCAGCACCGCCAGCCCGAGCACAACCGTCTTTGCCAGATTATTCAATTTCATTTGCTCCTTCGCTTTCTGGCCCGGTTCTTGCCGGACCCTGCGGCGGCTGGTGATCGTCGACTGAGGGCTTGCGTTTTTCCTGCAAAGTCCTACAATGCGCGTGTCAGGGTGATGCAAAAAGACGCGGACCTCAACCTCGTCCTTTTTCCTGAGACTGAACGCACCCAGGGCCGCCAAACCGTGCGTGCGCCAATCCCATCACCCTGCAAACTCTTTTAAGCGGGAGCAGGTTTCTTCCGTCCCACCTTGGTTCGCTACAGGATACGAATTCCGGTTAGACTAAGTTCCCGATTTATTTTCATGCGAACCATGTTGTTGCTATTTGCACTTTTGCTGCCAACATCAAACATCTCGCAAATCATGCGCTGCAAATGCGATTTCCGCGCAAGCAATATTGCCATCTGTACGCCTTCATACACTGCTGTCCGAAAACGAACGCAACTTTCATCACCCATCTTCGCCAGCATGTCTATTGGACGTGTGATCCCCGGGCGAGTTAGCAAAACAGCAGGTCGCATGGGCCGAGCAATAAGAACGAGCAACAAGAAGCAGATGTTTTGTCTGACGATGTAAAATGCAACTGGGCAAAACGCAACGATGCAAAACGCAACTACGCAGCTAACCAATTTTCAAAATGATCTTTCCGTAATTCTTTCCTTCCTGTAACAGCGTGCAGGCGGTGCGGGCTTCTTCGAGCGGGAAAATTTTTCCGATCACCGGATGAAGCTTGCCTGCGCCGATCCATTCGGAAAGCTGCTTCCAGGCGGATTCCATGAGTGCTCGATTGCCGCTCAGGTAAGTCAGCCAAAGCCCGTGAACGCTCGCGCCTTTCGCGTAAAGCGCGCGCGTGTCGAGCATCGGAGTTTCTCCGGTGGCCGCGCCGTAGACGATGACGCGCCCGAAATCGCGCACGCATTTCACGCTTTTTGCCACGTGTTCTCCTCCGAGCATTTCGAACACTGCATCGACGCCTTCGCCGCCCGTCAGATCCTTGATCGCTTCCACATAATCGCGTTGCTTGTAGTTGATGCCGTGTTGCAGGCCAAGCTCGCGCACGCGCGCGAGTTTTTCTTCCGACGAAGAAGTGCCATACATTTCGATGCCGAGAATCTTTCCGATCTGCACGGCCGCGGTGCCCACTCCGCCGGCCACCGCGTGGATGAGAACTCGAGAGCCGGGCTTATCGAGCAGATCGGCCTTCCAGTACGCGAAATAGGCAGTAAAGAAATTCACCGGAAATGCGGCAGCCTGTTCCGCGCTCCAACCGTCGGGAACCGGCCAGACGAGATTGCGGTGCGCCACCGTCTTTTCGGCAAAAGCACCCCATTGCGTGTAACCCATCACTCGGCGGCCGCTCCCGGCGTTTCTGGTAAATTCGCGACCGGAGGATTCGCGGCCAGCGAATTCACGACCAACGATCAGCGGCGGTTTGGGCGTGCCCGCGTATCCTCCGTGCATGGTCATCAAGTCGGCAAAGTTCAGGCCGCCCGCTTCCACGTTCACCAGAACTTGCTCCGGCCCCGGATGCGCATCGGGCGCCTGCTGCAACTCGAGTACTTCTGGACCGCCGAAACGGGTGATCACGAGCGCTTTCATTAGGAAAGTGTAGCAGGCGTTGCCTCACATTGCGGAAGCCGGATCAGCGCTCCGGTGCGCCGAATGGGCTAAACGCATCTATAATGATGCGGGTTCGTAAGAAGAGCGGGGCAATCGGAGACTTTGCGACACTCCGTTTCGAACTCGATTTGCCCCCAAGCGGCATACAAAGGACGATGCCCCTCACCGACCATTTCGGGCGTTCCATTCACGATCTGCGGATATCGGTCACCGACCGCTGCAACTATAAATGTGTTTACTGCCGGACTGGGACAAATGGCGCCGCTTACGCGGAACTCCCGTTTGACGATTACTTGCGGATGGCGCGCATTTTGCTCGGACTTGGCATAACTAAGATTAGATTGACGGGCGGAGAGCCGCTTCTCCGCAAAGGCATCGTCGAGTTTGTGCGCGAACTAGCCCGGTTACGCACGCTAGATGGCAAAAAGCCCGAGATCGCGCTGACGACAAACGGCCACTTGCTGGCCGAGATTGCGCAGCCGTTAAAAGACGCGGGACTCGACCGGGTGACGGTCAGCATGGACGCAGTCGATCCCGAGCGATTTGCCCGCATCACCCGCGTGCCCAATGGATATGAGAGCGTGCTGGCGGGAATTCGCGCATCGCGGCGCGCCGGACTCGACCCAGTGAAAGTCAATTGCGTGCTGCTGCGCGGCTTTAACGAAGATCAGATCATTCCTTTCGGAATGTTCGCTCGCGAAGAGCGGGTGGTCGTCCGCTTCATAGAATTTATGCCGCTTGAAGAAGATCGGGTCTGGACTCCGGAAATCGTAGTTACCCTCGATGAGATCGTTCGGCGTATGTCGGAGTATCTGCCGCTCGAAGAGATTCCGCGCACGCCCAGCGAAACAGCGCGTCGCTATCGCTTTGTCGATGGCGTTGGCGAAATCGGAATTATCGCGCCGGTATCGCATCCCTTCTGCGGACACTGCAGCCGCATCCGCATCACCTCTGACGGCAAGCTCCGTACGTGTTTATTTTCTATCTGGGATCACGACCTGCATGAGTTGATGCGGCGCGGTTCGAACGACGACAAACTTACCGACTTCATCGTGAACGTGGTCGAGAAAAAAGAAGAGCGGCATCACATCGGCGAGCCGGGATTTGTCCCCGCGTCTCGAACCATGGTGCATATTGGTGGCTAGTGATTAGTAGCTAGTGGTTGGGAAAATCGTCGCCAAATATCACCAATCACCAGCCACTTCTTTACTAATAAAACGCGTCGTACTTAGTTACAACCCAGCCATCGTCTTTCTTTTCTTCCGTTACTGAGAACAGTTCCTTATAAGTCGCGTCCTGGCTGGGCGTGCTGTAACGCTGGCCTCTGAAGTGCAGAATTACCAGCGGTGGCGCGTCTTCCCACTCCACCAGATTCCACGAAATCAGAGGATGCTGCGCTTCGGAAGTACAAAGAAAGTCGGCGCGCTTCCTGCGATAGTCGTGTTCCCACTGGGCTAACAGCCCCCGGCAATTACCTTCGCGGATCTGCGAAATAAAACGATTGGCGACGCGTTCGATGGTACGGTCGCGAAACGGATTCATGGTGATGCTCACCGGCATGTTGGTCAGCGGATCGCGTTCCTCGGAGCGCGAAAGAACCGGCGGCTGACTGCTGAGCCAATACAGATAGCCGAGAAACACCAGCACCAGCAGGCCCGCTGAGCCGAAAGCGATGGCGATATGAATGCGCGAAAACCGCATCAACAGAAGTGTGGGCGATGGGAGCGGCTAGGGCAAGGTTACTTCCGATACCGTTCCCGCAGCCGGCCCGACCCCGCTTTTCGCGATTCGCCGCCGTTTGTCTTTTCCCCGTCGGCGGCGTATAGTTGAACTCGAAAACTGTTGTGTCGTAGTGCCAGGATTGTCGAAGCACACCAGTGGGCGAAAGCCCACTTTTTAGTTGGGGCTGACTGGAATGGTGGTTGCTGCGGCGATGCTGACGCAAATTGCTGAAAACATGGCTTTTGATTTGGAGCGCGTCCGTCAGATTGCCGAGCGGGTGGCTGGCTCGAGCGGGCTGGAGGTCGTCGAACTGGAGGTTCGCGGTGGCGGCAAGCATCGGATGCTGCGGGTTTTCATCGACCGGCCGGGCGCAGCGCCGGCGGCGAACCGTCCAGATGGCGTGACGCACGAAGATTGCTCCAACTTCAGTCGCGAGTTTGGAACCATCATCGACGTCGAAGATGCAGTGCCGGGCGGATCGTATGTGCTGGAAGTTTCGTCACCGGGCCTGGATCGCAAGCTGACGAAGGCAGCGGATTTTGAGCGCTTCCGCGGACATCGCGTGAAGCTGACAACCCGCGAGCCGGTAAATGACAATCGCCATTTTGAAGGGAAGCTCGAGAACTTCGAAAACGAAAAGCTGCAACTCGATTTAAGCGCGGCGAAAAAAAAGAAGCCGGGTGCGCATAACGAAGCCGCAACTAAAGTCGAGATCGACTTCGCAAATGTAGAGAAGGCGAACTTAGTGCCGGAGATTTGAAAGAGCAAGGTTTCAAAGTTTCAAGGTTGCTCGGTTTCAAAGACAAAACCGGGAAAAAACCGATTAGCAAGCCGGCATCCAATGTCGCGCACGCTGAAACCTTGAAACTCTGAAATTTTGAAACCTGGAATTTTTATGGCTAGTGAGCTTTACAACATCATCGAAGGCGTCAGCCGCGAAAAAGGTATCGATCCGCAAATCGTGGTCAGCGCGGTTGAGGACGCCATCGTTGTCGCCACGCGCAAATACTACAAGACCCAGGAAAACCTGCGCGCCGTGCTCGACAAAGACAGCGGCAAGATCAATGCCTATGCGGTGAAGTCGATTGTCGAAGCTCCCGAGCAGGTGGAAGATCCCAATCTGCAGGTGACGGTGGAACAGGCGCGCAAACTCGATCCCAGCGCCGAAGCCGGAGGCGAGCTGCTGATCCCGAAAGCTACCGAAGGAATTCTCGGGCGGATCGCCGCGCAACTGGCCAAACAGGTCATCTTCCAGAAAGTGCGCGAAGCGGAACGCGACACGGTTTACAACGAGTACATCGGCCATGTAAACGAAATCGTGAACGCCACCGTGAAACGGATCGAAGGTCCGGATGTGATTCTCGATCTCGGCAAAGCGGAAGCGCGCATGGGTCGAAAGGAGCAGTCGCGCCTGGAATCGTTCGCGGTAGGCGAGCGTATTCGGGTGGTGATTGCGCGCGTGGAAAGAGCCTTAAAGGGTCCTGGCGTGATCGCTTCGCGCTCCGCTCCGGAATTAGTCCAGCATCTCTTTCAGACCGAGGTGCCGGAAATTTACGACGGCACCGTCGTCATCCGGGCGATTGCCCGCGAAGCGGGCGAGCGCACCAAAATCGCTGTCATGTCGAAGGACAAAGACGTGGACGCGGTGGGCGCGTGCGTCGGCATGAAGGGAATGCGTGTGCAGTCGATCATCCGCGAGTTGCGCGGCGAAAAAATCGACATCATCGAATACCACGAGGATCCCGTAACCTTCGCGGAAAAAGCGCTGCAACCGGCGAAGGTGAGCCGTGTGACGGTGATCGACGCCGGGGATAAGCATCTCGAAGTGGTGGTCGACGACACCCAGCTCTCGCTCGCGATCGGCAAGAAAGGCCAGAACGTGCGCCTGGCAGCCAAACTGCTCGGCTGGAAAATCGACATCAAGAGCGAAGAAGAAAAACGTCAGGAAGTAGAGCAGCAGATGTCGGCGCTGGTCACTCAGGCCGTAACTCCGCTCGAGAATGTTACCGGGCTGGGCGAAGGCCTGGTCGAAAAACTGAAGGCGGCCGGTGTGAGCACCGTAGAGGCGCTGGCCGATATGACGCCCGAGCAATTGGAAGCGATTGAGGGCATCGGCCCGAAAACGGTGGAAAAAATCAGTATTGCGGTCAATAATTACTTTGCGAGCCTCGAAGGCGGCGAGACCGTAACTGCCGCCGAACCCGAAAGCACTGGCGAAACCGAAGCAGCCGTCAGCGAAGGACCGCTGCCCGAAGGGTCAATAGAAGTAGAACAAGGATCGACAGAAGAAGGCTCAATAGAGGCGGAGGCGTTAGCCGCGGAAGCGGAACCCACCGACACGGCGCCCGCAGAGGGCGAGTTAGACGCGGCAAAATTGGCCGCAGCAGCAGAACCAACACCCGACTCGGCGACGCCAGAACTGAACGCCGATGTTTCGGCGCAAACGGCTGCGGCACAAGATGCCGCGACTGAAGAAGCCCCGGAAGACAAGCAGAACTGAACCGAGAAGTTTTGGCGGGTTCGGAGCCAGCTCCGAACCGAAGGCGCAGGGTTTGCCGAGCAGAAGTTCGCCGAGTGGAAGCAAGCGCAACGGAGATGTATCAGTTATACGAGGTTCGACATGCGATTCTAGAAATGCGGGATTGGCGGCATCGAAACAGGAAGCGAGAGCGGATGAGTAAGATTCGAATTAACGATCTGGCCCGTGAGCTGGAGGTCAAGAGCAAGGAAATTCTTGACGTGCTCACCACGGTGGGCATCACGGAGAAAAAGACCCACTCCAGTTCGCTCGAAGATCACGAAGCCGAACTGGTGCGAAAACATCTTCGTGGCCGCTCCGACGGAACCCAAAGCGCGGCGAAGCCGGCCGCGCGCGCCGCTCACGGCGAAGAAGAAATCAAGACCAAGATCGACCTCTCGCATATCTCCCGGCCAGGAGACGTGCTGCGCGCCATTACGCAGCAAAAGGAAGCAGTCGAGCATCCGCCAGCGCGTCCGGCGATCAAACCGCCGGTGCCACCGCCGCCAGTCGAAGCGAAAACAGAAGCGCCTGCCGCACCGGTGATACCGAAGGCTGTGCCACCAAAGCCAGCGCCCGAAGCACCCACGCCTGCGCCACGGATTGTGACTCCCGCCTCAGTCGCTGCCGCGCATCGGCCGCCGTCGGTGGTCGTAATTCCGCCGAAAGTTCCTCCAACTCCGCCGAGTGTGAGCACACCTGCCGCAACTCCCACGGCGAGCGTGGCTCCGCCCCCAGCACCAATTCCACCGCGAGTTACTCCTCCAGCATCGCTCGTTAGCAGCGCGTCATCGATCGCGGCGCCGCCGGCAGGCAATGTAACGCAGATGCAAGCTTCGGCGCCGGCAAAACCGCCAGCACCCGTCTCGCCGTCGCCGCGGGTCATCATGCCGCAGACCGGTCCCCGGCCCGTCTACAAAGCTCCTTCGGCTCCAGCGGCATCCTCCGCATCTGGCGCGGTTCCGCGACCAACACCGGGTCGACCGGTACCGGGGCAGCCAATTTTCCAGCGTAGCGCGCGACCGCAAGCCCCGGGCGCTCCGGCGCGTCCGCCGCTGCGGCCGGGTGAACGGCGGCCCATGCATCCCACGCGCGTAGCGCCGACAGGACCGCGTCCATTGGGAGTTGGTCCGGGAGCAGCACTGCCGCCGCCAGGACCAGCCCGTCCGGGCAGCCGTCCCGGCGCTCCGTCACGCCGCCCGGGGCAAAGATATGTGCCGCGAGGCGTGAAGGAAGGCCCGATGAAGGGCTACGTTCCTCCACCGCGCATGACCATCAGCAACGAGCCGGCCCCGATCACGCGCAACATCACCATCACCGAAGGAATCTCGGTAAAAGATCTGGCCGAGAAACTCGGCATTCGCGCTAAAGACTTGATCGCTCGCCTGGTCGTCCGCGGCGTATTTGCCACCATCAATCAGACGCTTGATGCCGAGCTGGCCAGCGAAATGGCGCGCTTCTTTGGCGCTGACACCGAAGTGATCACCTTCGAAGAACAAGCTGCGAAAGATACCGCCGAAGCCGCCGAGGCGAGCGAAGAGGGCGCGGAAGCGATGCCGCGTCCCCCGGTGGTCACGATCATGGGGCACGTCGATCACGGCAAAACCACGCTGCTCGATTCGATCCGCTCGACGAACGTCGCGGCGGGCGAGGCTGGCGGGATCACCCAACACATCGGGGCATACAAAGTTGCCATCACCGATCCCGCTTCTCCAGCCTACGGGCGCGAAATCGTCTTCCTCGATACACCGGGCCACGAAGC
>JASHOU010000124.1 GCA_030038475.1 Terriglobales bacterium
ATTCCAGAAAACTCAGTTCGGAACTTCACCGGTTCGGCTGGTACATGGTTGCTCCAGCACTGCTGACTGTGTTCTACGTCGCAGCTCATTACGGTCAAGCGCTGTCGCTCACCCACCGCTTCACGGAGTGGTTCATCCACTAACAATTTGCCGAAGGACTCGAATCGGGGCGCAGGGAGCTTGCCCCAGGCGCTAAAGCGCCGACGATTTTCGGCGACTTAACGGCACGAGTGGAACTCATGCCCTTCCCATTCGTGCCAACGTCGAGTTTTTCAGCAAACTGTGAGGCCACGATTGATTTCATGACGCTCGCGGCACCTGCTCCGCTCAGGGCAGGCTCTGAAGCTGTACCCTTCAAGACAAATTCACATTCAGTTAATACTCGCCTACGACTTCGTTGGTAGTAGCCAAATGAGCTTGCTATTCTGCCGTTTCAGTTGCGCGTCCGCGCGGTAGTAAATTTCCCGCATCAATCCCAGGAGCGTTCCATGCTGCACACCAAAGCCCTCTCCCTCAGCCTAACTCTCCGCGATCGCGGCATTCTTCAGCTGCTATTCGTTTTGGCGAGCTGTTTATTACTGAGCGCGCAGAACGTCGTTCTGACCGGCTCGCTCAGCGGTCGGGTTACCGATCCGAGCGGAGCGATCGTAGCGGGAGCATCGGTCGTGGTGCAGAACCTCGCGACGGGCGTGCAACAGTCCGCCGAGACCAACCGCGACGGGCTTTACCGATTTCCGGTACTCACCCCCGACACTTATTCGATCACCGCAGGTGCCAAAGGCTTTCGCGATGTTCAGGTGCTGGTGCGGGTGCTGGTAGGAAACACCACATCGCAGGACATCAATCTGCAAGTAGGCGCGAGCGCGGACACGGTGAAAGTAATTGGCACAGCACCGCTATTACGGCCGGAGGAATCCTCCGCCAGCACGGTCATCGATCGATCTCTTATCGAAGACTTGCCGCTCAACGGACGAAAGTACACCAACTTCATGGTGCTCACGCCGAATACCAGCTACGATGGGGACACGGGTCTGGTGAGCGTTGCCGGACAACAGGGCGGTGAGGACTCTGGTTACGCCAACGGAAATGGATCGACTTATTTCAGCGTCGACGGGTCGAACGCCACCAACAATTATTTCGCCGACATCGTTGGGCGCAATCGCATACCGTATTTATTTGGCGAAGATTCGATCCAGGAGTTTCAAGTGGTGGTCAGCCCCTACACGGCAATCTACGGTGGCGGGGCGGGCTACGTAAATGCGATCACGCGCTCGGGCGGCAACGCCTTCCATGGCAGCGCGTTCTATTACAACCGCAATTCTGTCTTTGGAGCGAACGACGCCCTCGACAAAGCCGCCGGCAATCCAAAACCGGAGGATGATTTGCAGCAATTCGGGGCCGGCGTGGGCGGACCGATCATACGAAACCGTTTATGGTTCTTCGCGGATTATGAACAACAACTGCACAATAATCCGATTTCCGTCATCAACTCGGCGCTCGCGACGAACCCGACGAACTTAGCATCTTTCCTGACGAACAATTTTGATATTCCAGCCGGGGTCACGCTGCCGGCAGCGAACGGCGCCTTGCCGGTGCCCAACATCGACACTGACGCGGACGTCGCGGCTGGCCCGAGCGATCCGTTGTACCCGCTGTACTTGCAGCAAGTGGCGAACACCATCAACGCGCTGAACTCTAATCTAGGAATCAAATCGAGAAAGGGCAATGATTGGGTGATTACGCCGCGGCTGGATTTTCAGGCGTCGAACCGTGATAGCCTCTTTCTAAGCATCAATGCAAACCACTTCAACTCTCCGGGAGGCGTCATCCTTGACCCGACAGTCGGTAACTACGGAACGCAAACGCTGGCCAACGCCGAAGTCCGTACCTTCCAAGCCACTGTGGGATGGACGCACACATTCTCTCCCAACGTGCTGAATGAATTTCATGCCGGCACCTCGCAGGATAACGAGGTCGCAACCCCAACCGGTTTGGCTGGGAACACGCCGACGGTGGTTCTGGATAGTCCCGCCGCTTTCATTTTAGGGAACGCTCCTTTCTCGATCGGGCGAGTTTTCGAGAGACAGTATTCTGTGTCTAATCGCGTCGATTACGTGATCGGCAAACACACTTTGCAATTCGGCTTCGATTACAACCGCACGTGGGATGCGGACACCGATGATGGCGGCGCGGATCCGAACGAGGCAATCGATTTCGGGTCACCGCTCGGCCTGTATGAATTTCCTAATCTGGAATTTTTTGCGCTGGGAGAATATATCAATTTCAATCAGGCTGCGGGGAACCCGACTTTTTCGTTTGTGGTGCCGTATTACGGATTCTACGTGCAGGACACGTTCCGAGCGCTGCCGAAGCTGACTCTGGAAATGGGTATGCGCGAGGACTTCCAGGTGTATCCGCAGCCGGCAGAAAATCCGGCCTTCCCGCTCACGGGGCAGTACCCTAATCAATTTCGCCGAGTAGCGCCACGCTTGGGATTTGCCTGGCAGCCAGAATCGAAAACGGTGGTGCGCGGAGGATTCGGCATGTTCTATACCAACATGAACGGCCTGAATTACCGCAACGCGGTGATCTCGAACGGCCTTGCGTCGCAGCAGTCTGAGGTAAGCACCAGTTACGACCCATCGATCGGTTTCCCGAACCAACAGGTGCCAACGTTTCCCAATATCCTCGCGGCGAATTCGCCCTTGTTCGCGGCTTCGGAAGACATTTCCCTGGTTTCTCCGCAGTTCAGGGCCCCCTATATTTTGCAGGGCAGTTTGCAGATTGAGCGCGAGATTTTCGAAAACACAACTTTGAGTGTCGGCACCATGTGGAATCACGGGGTTCATATTATTTCGGGCAGCGCCTACGACGTGAACCTGCAGCCGTTGACAGGGACAACCACGTATATCGTTTGTCCCCCCAGCGCAGCTACGCCATCCTCGTGCAATGGACCGACATACACGCTGCCGAATATGGATAACGGTCTGCTCACCGACGGGCGCATTGTCAATCCCAGTGTCCTCGGCCAGATCCAGGAGCTCATCAGCCCCGCGCAAAACTATTACAATTCTTTGTTCGTGCAGGTGCAGCACCGGCTGACGCAAGGCTTTTCGCTGCAATTTGGCTACACCTACGCCAAGAGCATCATGCTCGACGGCATGGATTTCAACAACCAGTTCGATTTCAGCAATACCCATGCTCCGTCGCTGCTGGATGAGAGACATCGACTAACTTTTGCCGCCGTCTACCGGCCCGGCCTAGAAAGGCTGACCAGCTCGGGAGCAGGACGCGCGCTGCTGTCGAGATGGATTGTGAGCACTGTCATGGAGTTCTCGTCCGGGCGTCCTTATGCCGGCCTGTTGAGCCCGGCCTGCACGACTCCGCTGGCCGCAGGAACGCCTTTCGCCAACGCATTCACGAGTTGCAACGGCGCCGATGACAACCTGAACGACACCGCCTTTAACCAGGACACTGCGGCCACAGCAGGAGGCATTAATGGCGCCGGCCCCACGCCGGGCATCGGCCTGAACTCTTTCTACGGCCCGTGGCTGGAGAGGATCGACCTTGGCATAGCCCGCAGTTTTGAAGTCAAGGAGGGCAAGGAACTGGAATTTCAGGCGCAGGCTTTCAATTTGTTCAACCACGCCAATTACTACGTGCAGAACGGCGACGGCATCAACCAGCTGCAATACAACCCGGTTGGGACTAACTGCGGCGATGGCATGTCAGCGAACCAGACCTGCTATCTGGTGCCGAATACGGGGCCGGGCAACTTTGGAACCTTCCAGGAAATCAGCCCCAACGGCTTGCCTCGCGTGTTGCAGTTTTCGGCGCGATTCACGTTTTAGGCGGGTTAGTCATCGTTCGTCGTTGGCCGTGGGTCGCGTTTCTCCGGTGCTACCGAAATTCCGATTTGGCCGACAGCGCCGGGATGCTATGCCCATTTTCTAAAGAAATGGCAGACTGCAATTTTCAGTCATTAATCTTTGATTCTTTGCGCTGGAGCGCAGTTGCAAGACAAACCACGGCAAAACAAAAAGGACAGCCCGGAGCCCCCCAAGGCCGTCCTAAATAACCCTCCCGGTTAGAAGGGCAATTAGCAAAACTATAACCGGGAGACATTGCCGGAAGGTTGCATTTTTGTAAACATTTCGTGAATTCGAGGCGGGTTTGCGCCTTCATTCTGGCGGAGGGTCAAACCAAGCGGCCTTGGTTAGGTCGTCGCTGCCTGTAATCTCGTGCCCACTTTCGGCGAACAAACTGGTCAATCCCGCTATGTGTTCTGAACCACAAATCACCAAGGCGCTTGCGGCACAGCCAACGTGCCTTCCGAATTCTTCGAACATGTAACGTTCCCGCTCGCAACTCCAGGCAGTTCTCCGTGCCACTGGGTATTTGTCGCGGTCGGTGTAGTCGTCGGGTATCTGTCGGCGGTGACGCTCTGCCCTGGGCATGTCAATGGGGTGCCAATTGTTCGGGAGAACAAGGCTTGCACTGGTGGGCACACCTTCGTCACACTCCTCACCGATAAATTCCACCGCATAGCGTTGCACAAGTCGACGCACACAGTTCGCGAAATTCTTTTTTTGCTTGAGGACTCCGGGGACAATATCTGGCCTGAAATCACAGTAGATGGCCCACCGCCCACATATTTCACCCGACTGAAGAGAGTGGTGGCAGCCCAGGATGTAGATTCTTGCTATGGGTCTCCCCTTTCAAGGCCCCGCGTTTGGCCATGCAGCTTTTCCGTCATCCAGGCCCACAAAATGCAAAACAACGCTGACCCGAACGAGAACGCTGCCCATATCCCAACGAAACAGCCCAAAACCCAATACCACGGCAATTCGCGGCGGATGGCGGAGCCCGCTGCGGCGACGCCGACGAGGAGGCCCGACGAGATCACCGCTTTCGCAAGCCCCATACTTTCCTCGTCGGTAATCTTGCCAAAGCGCTCGCCTATGTTCTGCCCCGATGAGAGTTGTTGGAGGGTCTGCTTTTTTCGGTGCGGTAGTCCCTGCCCCACCACGCTAAAGCAAAACGACATCAATAGAAGAAACGCTCCGAAGAGCCACGCTTTTTCGATGAGAAAGAAGATTCCAACCAACAGAACACACAGCTTGAGAGGGGATAGAATGAGTCGCTCAAAGGTTCTTACGGCAATGTGTGGGGCGTCTTCCCATTTGCGTCGATGCCGAAAGTATACAGTGCACTTTTCATTCCGGCCCTCTGTCAGAATTCATTTCGATGCTAGGGCCCCCTGTGACCGCTATCACGTCCGGATGTGATGTGTCCCGCTGCCGGCGGGGCTAAGCCCGCTGTATATTGGTCGGAGAATTGTCAGTTCTCGCGGCTGAGTTAGTGAGGAAACAATGGGTCGCAGCATCGCCCGTAAGACCGAGCAATCCCGTAAACTGCAGAAGCGCGCCGAGCAGTTCATTCCGGGAGGCGTCAACTCGCCGGTCCGCGCCTTTGGCAGCGTGGGAGGAGATCCGGTTTATATCGTGCGCGGCGGGGGGTCGCACATCTGGGACGCGGACGGCAATGAATATGTGGATTACGCCGGCTCGTGGGGCCCGCTGATTCTGGGACATACAGCGCCTACGGTTGTCGAAGCGGTAATCGCCGCGGCGCGCAAGGGGACGAGCTTTGGAGCGTCGACTCCAGCGGAAGCGGATCTGGCGGAGTTGGTCATCTCCGCGTTTCCGCATATAGAGAAAGTTCGGTTTGTAAGTTCGGGCACGGAAGCGACCATGTCGGCGATTCGCCTGGCGCGGGCTTACACCAAGCGTAAGTACATTGTGAAGTTTGAGGGTTGTTATCACGGTCACGCTGACGCGCTGCTGGTAAAGGCCGGATCGGGCGTGGCCACGCTCGGTATTCCCGGTTCGGCGGGCGTTCCCGAAGAATTCACGCAGTTCACGCTGGCGCTGCCGTACAACGACACGGACGCGATCGAGAAGGCTTTTGAAAAATTCAAGCGCCAGATCGCGTGCGTGATTGTGGAGCCGGTCGTCGGCAACATGGGCTGCGTGCCGCCGGCGCGCGGATATCTTGAAGCGCTGCGAGATATTACCGAGCGGGATGGGTCGTTGTTGATTCTTGATGAGGTGATGACTGGATTTCGGTTGGCGTTCGGCGGTGCGCAGGAGCTTTATAAAATTCAGCCCGACCTGACGACGATGGGCAAGATTATTGGCGGAGGGTTGCCGGTAGGCGCTTATGGAGGCGCGAGCAAAATCATGGATCTGGTCGCTCCGCTGGGGCCGGTGTACCAGGCGGGAACGCTGTCGGGCAATCCACTGGCGATGGCGGCGGGTTTTGCGACGCTGAGTTATCTGCGCGAACATAAAGATGTTTACGCAAAGCTCGACAAGCTCGCGGGAGAAGTTGTCGAGGGAGTTGCCGCGGCAGCCAAAGACGCGGGCGTGACTATGTGCCACAATCGGGTCGGTTCGATGTTTACGTGGTTTTTTGCGGAAGGCCCGGTTACCAATTGGACGACGGCCGAGAAATGCGATACGAAGGCCTTCGGGCGTTTTTTCCGGGCAATGCTTGAAAACGGAATCTATTTGCCTCCATCGCAATTCGAAGCGGCATTTCTGGGCGCGGCGCACACGGAGCGGGATGTGCAGCAAACGATTGCGGCGGCGAAGCAGGCGTTTGCCGGGGTGCAGGTGTAGGGATAGATGTGGTGTGGTGCGAACTTATCACCAGTCAAGCCATTCCTTCAGACTCTCGCGTCGGACAAACAAGACCAATGTCCCCGGTTCTAGGGGGCGTTGC
>JASHOU010000125.1 GCA_030038475.1 Terriglobales bacterium
TCGCTCGGTAGTTTGCCGCTGTCAACAAGAACGATAATCTCCGCAAAACCTTGAGTGTGGCCCCGTCCACCTATGTGCCAAGTGGGATAATGACGCCGGAACTATTCCAGCACGCTGTCGTCGAGTTTCTTGCGGGCCCAGTCGGCGGCGGCTTGCACGAAGGCGATGACAACGGGGTGCGGCTTTTTCTCGGTCGAGGAAAGTTGCGGCTGGAATAGGGTTGCGATGAAGAAACGGTGCGTGGGCGATTCGACGGCGCGGATTTCGCCCTGCGGTCCGCGGGCGACGACGGGAAACCCGGCTTCCATGGTGGTCCACTCGTACTCGGGGTTCACTTCGAAGTTACAGAAATACTCTTCCGTTACAGTTTCTGTTTTCTTTCCGTAAAAAGATTGCAGGTAGGAGCCGGGGCGCAGGCGGATTTCGGGCACTTTGCCTGAGAGCTTGGGAGCGTCGCCTTTGCGGTCGGGAACGGCGCAGGCAACGGGATAGATGATGATGTTTTTCGAGCCGGAATTGTTTTCGGCGCTGTCGGCGTCAGCGATGCCGACGACGTTGCGGGCAAATTCGATCAGCGCGTACTGAAAGCCTGCGCAGGTGCCGAGGTATGGCCAGTCGCGCTTGCGCGCGAACTCTATGCCCTTGAGCATTCCGTCGAAGCTTTTGAAAGGACTTCCGGGCGCGCCCCAGAGTCCGTCGAAGGATTCGAGGAGCTTGTGGGAGTCGGGTTTGACGAGCTGGGGGGTAGAAATCCACTCGGAGTGCAACTCGAAGTCGAGCTTGCGGGCGGCGTGTTGGAGAGAATCGTTGGTAGCGTGATGGGAACGGAATTCAGGGTTGAAATCACCGAGAATACCGATTCGAACGGCCTGGCTCACGGAGCAATTGTACTAGACGAACGGTGGGGCAAGATAAGGAGCCGCGCGGAACGGCAACCTCCATCAATGATGGTAACGCTGCACGCGAGATCCCTCGGGCCGCTGGTGAAAGCGCGGCCCTTCGGGATGACGCTCGCCAACAGGCTGATAGCCGAGAGATGCATTACAGCAGGTGTGTGACGTTGAGCAGCACGTAAAGGCTCGCAAGAGCCAGCACGGGTCCACCCCAGATCATCAAGGTGCATTCCCAGCCGAGCGAACTGGCCAGTTCACGCTGGCTGCGCCAGGAGATGATGAAGGTTGGATTGTTCTTGCCTTTCAGGAGAACGACCGGGGGATGTGAGTCGAAAGCTTCGGAGGTGGTCGTCGAACGCGCAACCGTCGTGGAAGCCGCAGTGAGCCCAGAATCCGCAATGGCCGCCTGCGGCTTGATCGCGGCAGCCTCCCACGCCGCGGGATTCGAGATGCCGGCCTTCATCAGCGCAGCGGCGATCTTTTGTTGCTGAGTCATTTCTGATGCCTTCCCTGGATCTTGATCCGGTGACAGGCGGATGACTTCCGTACGCGACGCGGTTCGCACTGGCGTCGCAACGCCTACTCTTTTGGCGAGGTATTGTTCGAGCGCCGCATCGGAGCCGCCTGCACCACCCATGGTGAATGCCAGCGCGGCATGATCCAATCGGTTCCAGAGTTGCTGGCTTTCAAACAGTCCGCTGAGTCGAAGCGTATTGTGCTCTTCATCCACGATGGGTTGGTCGGAAACTTCGAGGCCGGGGTTTTCGTCGAGCGTACCGAGAATGAAGATGGCATTCTTGGGCTTGATGCAGAATTCCTCAACTTTAATTTTGTTGCGCGTGCTGACGCCGTGGCGCAGCAAGAAATCGACCACGTTGGGCGGGGCTTCTTCTTTGGTGGTAAAGAATCCGTCGCAGAATTCTTGTTGGAAGTCACGGTGCAGGTCGAGGTCGGCGCCACGCGGATCGACGAGAGCTTTGCCGGTGTTGTCGTCAAGGAAGAACGGCACGTGCATGGATTCGGCAGCGACCTTGACCCATTGCTTGTTTTTGCCTTGTTGTTTCCACTCCCAGGCGATGGTGCGGTAGCAGTAGCAGGCGCGGGTGGTAATGGGCGCAACGATCGTGTAAGGCCCTGTGGCAAGACCGCTGAGTTCGACCATGCCGAGCGAGGCGCTGCGGACTTTCGAAATTGGCGTATCGAGAATCAGACGGCGGCGCTGCAGCAGGCGAAAGCCCTGAACGAAAAGATAAATGCCAGCGCAGAGCCCGATGACCGACCACATAATCAGCGGCGCGGGCGAATTTGCACGCAGCAGTAGAGTGCAGTTCATGAGGATTCGGTGAGCTTAAAGATCGCGATGTAGCGAGGTTAGCGGACAGGGACCGGGCAGGCAGCAGAAATGGGTTCGTTCCACTTACGATGGTAATTGGTTAGAAAATTGAAACACTGAGGGCACGGAGGGACACAGGGTAAGTCACGGGTGGTCCGATCTCCCGCTTCTTAGGAAAAAGTAGGTGATGGTTAGTGCAGCGAAAAACGTGAGTCCGCCCCAAGCATTGATGCGTGTGGCGAACATAGTGTTGATGATCGCTGCTGAAGCGAGCACAAATCCGATGAACGATCCTGATATTCCCAACGGAGAACGTATGGGCAGCGCGGCCAGTTGTTCGGCAGTTGTATGGCGGCGAAAGCTGATATGCGCGGCCAGCGATACAGCCCAGGAGAGAATCAGTCCTGAAAAAGCCGCACCCATGATGTAAATGAAGGCGGTTTTCGGCGCCCAGTATTCGATGATCAGAGCCGTAACAATTCCGTAGGACGAAACCAACAGCGCGAGGCGCGGCGAGCCGGCAGCATTCAGTCTACCGAGCGAAGCCGGCGCCCAGCCGGTGCGCGCCATGGAAAACAGCAGGCGTGAACAGACGTAGAGTTTGGCGTTGGCTCCAGAGAGCGCGGCGGTCAGTACAACGAAGTTCATGAAGAAAGCGGCCGCAGGTACGCGCGCCATGCGCAATACGCTGACAAAGGGGCTTTCGGATACTCCGGCGTGGTTCCACGG
>JASHOU010000126.1 GCA_030038475.1 Terriglobales bacterium
ACGCACCGTGACCATATTGACGTTGTATTCCTTCAGAAACTTGTGATATGCCGCATCGTCGGCGTCAACGCTAACGGCCAGCACGACCACTCCCTTGCTCTTCATGCGCGTCTGCATCTGCACCAGCGACGGCGTCTCCTCCACGCATGGCGGACACCATGTCGCCCAGAAATTCAGCACCACTACCTGTCCGCGAAATTGGCTGAGCGTAACTTTGTGATCGGAATCCTGCACCGTGAAGTCCGGCGCATTCGAACCGATGCGCAGAGGATGGCTTCCGCCGTAACATCCAATCAGGCCGGCCAATAATCCAATGGGGAGCAGCTTGGCAAGAAGCGTTCGTCTCACATCGTTATAATAACGAAAAACTGATGCAGGGTTCATATCCAGTCGCGAATTCGTCCCCAAGCTCCGAAGTCCCGCAGCAAGCCTCGTCTCCTGAGGTCTCGATCATCATTCCGGCGCGCAACGAAGAATTGAACATCGGCGCCTGTCTCGAATCGCTGACCGCGCAGACCGATGTTTCATTCGAGATCATCGTGGTCGACGACGGATCCACGGACCTCACGCGCGAGATCGCGCAGGTGTTTCCCGGAGTACGAGTTATCTCCGCTGGGAACGCGCTTGAAGGTTGGACGGGCAAGAACAACGCGCTCATTGCCGGAGCGAACGCGGCACGCGCGGCGTGGCTTTTGTTTACCGACGCCGACACCATACATCTGCCAGGCTCGCTCGCGCGTGCGTTAACTGAGGCCAAAAAGGAGCAAGCCGATCTGCTCTCCTACTCGCCCGAACAGATCGTCGTAACGTTCTCCGAAAGGGCCGTGATGCCGGTAATCTTCGCCGAGCTGGCGGCGCAGTATCCGCCCCACAAAGTGCGCGAGCAGAACTCAGCGGTTGTCGCCGCCAACGGCCAATACATTCTCGTCCGCCGCGCTGCCTACGAAGCCGTTGGAGGACACGCCGCCGTGGCCACAGAAATCCTCGAAGATGTGGCGCTCGCGCGGCTGTTTCGCAATGCCGGTCACCGCGTTTATTTTCGCTATGGCGCAGACGCCGTCCGCACCCGCATGTATCGCAGTTGGCCGCAGCTCCGCGAAGGCTGGACGAAGAATTTGGCGCGCTTGTTCCCGCACACGGGCTTGCTCGCTCTCCAAGGCCTTGCGCTTTGGTGCGTCGCGTGGTCGTCGCTCGGCATCGCCGGATTGGGTGCGTTCAATCGGCACTGGTTGTGGCTTGCGTTCGTCGTCCTCTGGCTCACGCGCTATCGCCGAATTCGCGCCGCTCATTTCAGCACGCTGAATAGCCTGCTGACCATCGCTTTCGGTCTTCCCATGTTCGCCTATCTGCTACTGCGTTCAAAACACGCCTACGCGAGTGGCCAAGTATTATGGAAGGGGCGTGTCTACAACGTCGGCGCGGCTGCAAGCGGATCTGCGACAATCGAGACCGCGAAATTGGTTCCCGCGAAACTGAATCCAAGGACTGAAAGAACTGAGAGCTGTTGACTGACAACTGAGAGCTGACAGCTGAGAGCCGTTTCTTATGGTCTACCTCACCCGCAAAGCCGAATTTTCCGCGTCGCATTACTATCACAACCCGGCCTTCACACCCGAGGAAAACGCGCGTCTGTTCGGCAAATGCAACAACCCCAACGGCCACGGTCACAACTACACGCTCGAAGTTACCGTGAAAGGTGCCGTCGATCCGAGGTCGGGATTCGTCGTCGACCTCAAGCAACTCAAAGACGTTATGAGCAGGGAAGTGCTCGATGCCCTCGACCATCGCTTCCTCAACAAGGAAGTCCCCGAGTTCCTCACCAAAATTCCCACAACCGAGAATCTAGCCATCGCAATCTGGCAACGCCTCGCGCCGAAACTCAAGGCCGCGCAACTCCATCGCGTGCGCGTCTACGAAACTTCCGACCTGTTCGTCGATTTCTACGGCGAGGACTTTCACGGCGAAGATTTCCATGGCCAGGCATGACGACGAGAAACATGAAGGCGCATCTGACTCGCCGTTATATGTTCTCCGCATCGCATCGCCTGCATAGCGACGAAATGTCAAACGAGGAGAATCGCGCAACCTACGGCAAGTGCAATAATCCCTATGGACACGGCCACAACTATGCGCTCGAAGTTACCGTAAGCGGACCGGTCGACGAAGCCACCGGAATGGTCTGCAATCTGGTGGATCTCGACGGCTTTGTGCACGCGCAGATTCTCGAGCGCTTCGATCACCAAAACTTGAATACGCTGCCGGAATTCTCAGGCCGGGTTCCAACCACGGAAAACCTCTGCATCGCAATCTTTGATATTGTGAAGCGTCGCTTCCACAAGGCTCATCTAGACAAGGTGCGAATAGAAGAAACCATGCTGAATTCGTTCGAATACGCCGGGGATTTGTAATTGGCAATCTGTAATTTGTAATCGTGTTCCCAAATTACAAATTACAAATTACAAATTACAAATCCTATGACGTCCACGATACAGCCCACAACTCTTACCAGCGCCACCTACGAAGAACTTGTCCGCGAAATGATCGTCCGCCTCGGCGAAGATCCCGATCGCGAAGGCCTCGCCAGCACGCCCGAGCGGGTTGCTAAAGCCATGCAGTTTCTCGTCAAGGGCTACAAGGAAGATCCCGAAGCTCTTTTGCGCCAGGCGCTGTATACCGTCAACTACGACGAAATGGTTATCGTCAAAGACGTCGAGGTGTTCAGCCTCTGCGAGCACCACCTGCTGCCATTTTTCGGCAAGGTGCACGTCGCCTACATTCCCAAGGGAAAAGTAATCGGCCTGAGCAAAATCCCGCGCCTCATCGAAGCCTTCTCGCGCCGCCTGCAGATTCAGGAGCGCCTGACCACGCAAATTGCCGAAGCCATTCAGAATGCGATCGAACCGCAGGGCGTCGGCGTCGTCATCGAAGCCCGCCATCTCTGCATGATGATGCGCGGCGTCGAAAAGCAGCATTCCTCGGCGGTCACTTCCTCCATGCTCGGCTGTTTTCGCAGCGAAGAGGAAACGCGCACCGAATTCCTGTCGCTGATCCGCCAGCGCCCGAACGGCGTGTGAGAGCCCTTGGCCTCGGAAAACGGCTGGATTCCAGCGGCGACGCGCGCCCATAGCCAAGCATCTAATCAGAAGGGAAGCATATCTATCGGAGATAGGAGCCGTATCCTGATTGGGGTCGCTCGCTAACGACGAGCGACTAACGACCAACGACTGAACTAATGTCCCTCTTCGACCATTTCAAATCCATCCAGGAGCCCGAACTCCGTCTCGCCTGGACCATCGCCATCGCCGCCGACGCGCTTCAAATTGCCGCGCTTCCGTTCTTCGTCGAGGGCGCAGTATCGCCCGCCGATTCCTTGCTCGATCTGGCCGTCGGCTTCATCATGATTCGTCTTCTCGGATGGCATTGGGCTTTCCTGCCCAGCTTTGCCGCCAAACTCATTCCCGGCGCCGATCTGTTTCCCACCTGGACCTCAGCCGTCTGGTTCGTCACCCGCCACAAAGTCGCTGCCAAAGCCGAATCGACGCCCGCTGCGGATTCCAGCACCCATTCCACTTCCAGCTTCCGCTCAACTTCGCCCGAAGTCGAGATTCTCCCGCCCGGCCCCGCTCCCGAACCACGCCGCTGAGAATTCCGCGCTGCCGGATCGCGCCTGTGGGCCGCGAACTCCAAGATGCCCACCTCGCCCGTAGCTCGTAGCTCGCCGCTACCACGTCCCATACCGATACCGATGTGGCCGCTCCCGCAACACATTAATCAGGATGACCCCCGTCACAAATCCTCCCACGTGCGCCCAGAAGGCGATTCCGCCTCGTGTCTGGCTGGTTTCGGCAATCGCAGTGGCTGTGCCGCTCACGAAGTTGATGACGAACCAGTATCCCAGCATCAGCCACGCCGGAACGTGAAAGAAAAATATCGGCGGAAACCACACCAGCACTCGCGCCTTCGGATACAAAATGAAATACGCACCCAGAACCCCGGCAATCGCTCCGCTCGCACCAATGCTCGGTACGCGCGACGCCTGATTCAGCAGAATGTGCGTGACTCCGGCCGCCAGCCCGCTGACCAGATAAAACACCAGGTACGTAAAATGTCCAAGGTAATCTTCAACGTTGTCGCCGAAAATCCACAAAAAAAGCATGTTTCCGCCCACGTGCAAAAACGATGCGTGCAGAAACAGAGAGCTAAACAACGGCACCACCGCCGTACCAATCGGATCGTACGAGTGCCCGGTCAGCACCGCCAGCGCGTGGTGAGGAACCACGCCAAACTGCATCATGAACGCATTCAGCGCGCGATGGCCAAGCGACAGCTCCCACACAAACACCAGCACGTTCAACACAATCAAAAAATAGTTGACGAACGGCGTCGAAAAAGTCGGCTGATCGTCACGAAGAGGAATCATTTAATTGGCAATTTGTAATTGGCAATTTGAAAGCGCAGTCTGTTATACGGGAATCGCAAACACCGGGTTTCAGATTACCAATTACAAATTACCAGATTACAAATCCTCATGAATGGCGTTCTCGTCATCGATAAGCCGCCCGGCCTCACCTCGCACGACGTAGTGAACCGTGTGCGCCGCATTCTCGGGCAGCGCGCCGTCGGCCATCTCGGAACCCTCGATCCCTCCGCGACCGGCGTTCTGCCGCTCGTGCTCGGCAACCTCACGCGTCTCGCGCAGTTCTACACCCACTCGGAGAAGACTTACGAAGGCGTAATTCGCTTCGGCTTCTCCACCGACACCTACGACGCCGATGGAGAGCCAACCGCACCGCCGCAAAACGTAAGACTGAACTGCGACGAGATACGCGCCCTGGCGGCGCACTTTCGCGGCAGAATCCAGCAGTTGCCGCCGCCGTTCTCCGCCAAAAAAATTGCCGGAGTTCCCGCCTACAAGCTCGCCCGCAAAAAGAAAGAAGTCACGCTCCAGCCGGTTCAGGTAGAAATCAAGGAATTCGAAATCCTTGACGTGACCACCGACAAGGCCGCATTCCACGCCCGCGTGGCGTCAGGCACCTACATCCGATCCGTCGCCCACGACATGGGGCAAAAGCTCGGCTGCGGCGCTCACCTCGCCAGTCTGCGTCGCACCGCCGTAGCCGAGTTCACGCTCGCCGACGCCCACTCGCTCGACGAATTAGCAAACGCCGTCGAGCAGGGAATCGCCGAATCGGAGCCTGCCGAACCCATTTCTGCCAAATCACTCTTCGCTGAATCAAAGTCTGCCGAATCGGTGCGCGCTAAATCAATATCCGCGTTCGCTGAACGAATGCTCGTCCATCCCCGCAAGCTGCTGCCGCAGCTGCCGAGCGTCACAGCCGACGAAGCCAGCGCCGCCCTAATCCGCGCCGGCCGCGCCGTCAATCTTCCGGAGATGTCCCGCGCCCCACAAGTCAAGGTCTTCTACGGCCAACGCGACCTAATCGCCATAGCAACCCGCATCGCCGGCACGCTCTTCCATCCGGGAATCGTTTTTTCCGCCGAGATCCAGTAGCCGTGCTTTTCCGCCACTCGCTATACTTTTGCCAGACGATTCGAACTCAACCGTCGCGGAGTAGAGTCCTTGACCTTCACCAACTGCTACGAAGACGGCACACGCGCCGAAGCTTACGCCACTCTGGAATTCAAAAACACCTACCACCTGGCTTATCGCGACATCCCGGCCATCCTCAGCGCCCATGTTCAGGGCCGAAAAAGTCTCGACTTTGGTTGCGGCACAGGACGCTCCACGCGCTT
>JASHOU010000127.1 GCA_030038475.1 Terriglobales bacterium
CGTGCAGCTTGGGTCGAGCCAGCCGCTGATGGTGGTGAATGCGGTCGGCGACGGCAAGCGCGTCGCTTTCAATTTGGACAAGGTGATGCGCGGCGAAGCGTTGCAGCCGCGCACGATTCCGGTGGACGTCATCTTCGATCTGAATCGAATGAATATGACGTATTTCCCGCACTTCCCGCGCGTGCAACAGGCGATGCTGCAGCCGACGAGCCGGCGCAAAACGCAGGATGAAGTGATTCAGCCGTTCTCCGAAGAGCAGGCGGTTGAGGAGGCGAGCCGTTGTTTCAGTTGCGGCACGTGCAACGCGTGCGACAACTGTTACCTGGTTTGTCCGGAGCCGTGCATCGCGCGTCCGGCGCGATCGAATGGGATGTATAAGATTTTGATCGACTACTGCAAAGGATGCCGTGTGTGTATTGAGGAGTGCCCGACGGGGTGCCTTGAGGGCGTGCCGGAGCTTGATTTCGATACGGGTGTGGTACGCATGGATACGGCCTTTGCGATTACGCCGGGACTGCACGGGCGGCAGGCGGAAGAGCTGAGAAGGTTGGCGGAGCGACCGGCGAAGGATATTTGAGGGTCTAGTTCGAGAAATTGGAGTGGAAGGTTGGAGTAAACGTTTGGAGTAAACGATGGCAACAGCTACGGCAACAAAGAAGAAAGTGCGGATCAACGGTTGCGTCGCTTCGGCGCAGGCGGCCAAGTATGCCGACGTGGACGTGATTGCGGCGTACCCGATTCGTCCGTACACGGCCACGATGATGGCGCTGGCGCAGATGGTGGCCAATGGAGAGCTTGACGCCGAATACATTGTTGCCGACAGCGAGCATTCGCAACTGAGCATCGCGCACGGCGCTTCCTCAAGCGGGGCGCGCGTTTTTACCGGCAGTTCGGGTGTGGGAGTGCAGTTCGCGTACGAACTTTATTCGCCGATTTCGGGCAGCCGCATGCCGGTGCAGATGATGATCGCGGACCGCACGCTCGATCCTCCGGGCGATTTCGGTTCCGAGCATACGGACGCGCTTTCGACGCGCGACATGGGATGGCTGATGGGGTGGGCGTGCGATGCGCAGGAGGCGTTCGACAATCACCTGATTGCCTATCGCATTGGCGAGGACCGGCGCGTGCTTTTGCCACAGATGGTCTGCCAGGACGGTTTCTTCGTCTCGCACATTACGAGCGATGTGGAATTGCCGGACGCGGGGCAAGTGAAAGAATTCCTGCCGCCGTACAAGCACCCGTATCCGCTCGATCCGCGGCATCCGGTTTCCCACGGGCCGCAGATTATGCCGGAGCAGGGTCCGCCGCTGCAGTTGGAGCGGGCGCGGGCGATGGAAGAATCGATGGCGGTGATCGAAGAAGTTCACGATGAATTTGCGAAAATTTTCGGCCGGCGTTATGACCCGTGGGTTGAAGAGTTCATGACGGATGATGCCGAGGTTGTTTTCTTCATGCAGGGTGGGCACGCGGTGACGGCTCGTTTTGCGATTCAGCACATGCGCGAGCGCGGGTTGAAGGTAGGTCTGGCGCGACTGCGGACGATTCGGCCTTATCCGACGGAGCGCGTGAAAGATGTGCTCAGCAAGTTTAAGGTTGTGGGCGTGATCGAGACGAATATGGGATTGGGCAGTCCGAGCAGTGGAGGCGTTCTTTACGCCGATGCCTGCGCGGCGCTTTATGAAAGCGAAAAGCGGCCGTTGGTGATGTCGTTTATGGCGGGCATGGGCGGCGAGGCGATTGTGCTCAAGGAATTTTACTGGATGGCGGAGAAGATGATGGCGGCGCAGAAACGCGGGAAGATCGAAAAGCGCACGCACTGGGTGGGATTCGAAGAATAGTAATGGGATAGAGCGGCAGGATGGTTGAATTGAGTAATTTCGTAATTTAGAGACTCGGGAATCGAACGGAGGGCGATTATGGCGACGATTGAAGTGCAACGGCAGGTGCTGCCGATTCTGGGCAATCCGAATCAGGGAGCGCGGTTCTACAACCCCGACTTGCCGTCGAGCGAACCGTTCGTGCCGGGACATCGGACGTGCGCGGGTTGCGGGCCGTCAATCCAGTATCGGATGACGAGCAAGGCCGCGGGCGATAATACGATTCTGGTCGGGCCGACAGGTTGCATGTACGTTGCGAACAGTTCGTACTTGTGCACGCCTTACAACGTGCCGTGGGCGCACACGCAGATTGGCAGCGCGGGCAGCTTTACCGCCGGCGTGGCGGCAGCGTATGAAGCCATGATCCGCAAAGGGAAATGGAAGGGTGCATATCCAAATATTATTTGCGAGGCGGGCGACGGCAGTGCCTCGGACATCGGGCTGGCGTCGATTTCGGGCGCGCTCTATCGCAATCACGATTGCCTGATTATCTGCTACGACAACGAGCAATATGCGAATACGGGGATTCAGGCGTCGTCGCGGACGCCTTATGGCGGAATGACAACGTTCTCGCCGCCGGGACCGGAGGTGCCAGAAGGCAAGAAGCTGTACCCCAAGGACCTGGCGCGGATGATGGCGGCGGGTCATCCGCATTGTTATGTCGCGACGGCGAGCGTGGGTTATCCGATCGATCTGATGAACAAGGTGCGCAAGGGGCTGAATCACAAAGGCGCGTCGTATTTGATGGTCTACACGCCATGCCAGAAGGGATTTGTTTACGAGACGCCGCGGTCGATCGATCTGGGCCGGCTGGTGGTTGAGTGCGGGCTTTACCCGATGTGGGAGTGGAATCCGGAGAAGCGGGAATTCGATTACAGCTTCCGTCCGCAATCCATGCGTCCGGTAGCGGAGTACCTGAAGTTGCAGGGACGCTTCGGGCATCTGCATGCGCAGCACATTGCGAACCTGCAGCAGTTTGCCAATGAGCAATGGCAGATGATGGGCATTGAGCTGCCGGAGGCGTTGATCAAGGCAGCGGATGTGAAAAACCAAACCAACATGGCGGCTGCGGCAGAGGCCGAACAGGTGGCGTTAACGGTATGAGTACGAATGGAAAACCGACGGCTTCGGCGGCTCCTGCGTCTGGCGCGGCTTCGCAGGCGGCTGCGGATGCGCAGGAGAGCTACATTGTCAGCGAAGGCAAAAAGCGCGGCGCGACCCGCGATGTGCGCGCAGAGGCGGCATTTGACCGCTATTACACCGTTTTGCGGGTGCATGCGGGCGACGCCATCCTCACTGACAACTGGCACACCAATGAAGTTCTGGATCACGCGCGCAACAACTTCGAGGGATACACGTTCGCGATGCGTACGCTGGAAGCGTGGGGCGCGATGGTCGAGAACGAACGCCGCGCCTATTACACGGCCGGCGGGCGCGTCTGGGTGATGGACCTGGAGCGTTGCGAAGGAAAGAAGCCGCGCCTCGCCGGCTACGGACCGGCTAAGAAGTAGGCGACGGATTGCGGCGCATCCTGTTGATCGACGACACGCCGGAGATTGCCGAGCTTCTGACTTTCGCGCTGCGCGACCGCGGCTACGAAGTTTTTGCCACGGGATTTACTCCTGGCGTCAGCGATTTACTCATCGAGCAAAAAGCCAATGCGCTGGTGCTCGACTGTTCCAGCTTCGACATGAGCGAGTCGCTGTTCGACGCTGTGCGCCAGCATCCGGAGCAGGCCGAGCTTCCCATCGTTATCATCAGCGATACTCCCGAGCAAGCCGATGCGAGCCTGCGGGCACGCAAGGCGCAAAAAGTCTTGCTCGTTCCCAAACCATTTACGGGAGCGCAGGTTGCGCAAGCGCTAGAGACTCTGCTCGGATAGAACGCTCAGGGTGGAATCGATATGCCTTTGTGGAGCATGGACGATTGGCAGTACATGGAGCGCGAAGTCGTTACCGATCCCAAGGGACGGCAGTGGACGGTGGCGCTGATGGATGTGCTCGGGCAGCAGGGCGATGCCGAGATGCCGAACAAGCTGCTCGAATTTCAGTATTCGTCGGGACGCTATTTCACGCTGATCTATTCGGCTAGCGGATCGGTGCAGAGGGAGCGTGGCTACGCATCGCTCGAAGAAGCGGAGAACGCGCATCGGGAGTTGATGGTGAGTGTGATTGACGGGAGTCTTGATCCAGCGCAGCCGGTGTTTCGGGAGGATCTGGAAGATTGATCTCAGGAAAGTCCAACAGCTTTCAACCACGGAGGGCACGGGGGATCACAGAAGGCCAGCCAGTTCTTAAGCAGGGGTTGCTTGGGTTGAGGAATGGAAATGGCTTGGTCTCCGGCGGCTCCGCTCTTTTACCGGCCAGGGTCGAGGTCTCTCATCACTACCCTAAGCACCTGCGCAGCTTGCTGCGCGTCGCGGTCGGAAATTGCTGACTGGGGCGCATTTTCGTCGTGGTCCCGATAGGCCCGCGCGACGGCTGACAAGCGGGCGCATCCACCGCGAATCAGTCCGACTTTCTCGGCCACAGCCAGCCGCGTCGCGAACGGCCAATCAGCGAGTTTTGCTCCAGGCGCGCCCGCACTCGCCAGAACGCGCAAGCCGTTTGCTTCGAGAGACAGGTGTTCTATTGCATCGGTGACGATCGCCTCCAGAATGCCGCAGGCAGTATGCAGCGCCTCGTTGTAGCGCCCCTGCTCAAAAGCCCGCCGGCTATCGATGAACGCCTGCTCGATGACTGGCCGCAGCTCGGGATTGTGGACGAATTCGAACCGGCGCGGCGGAGGCTGGGACGCTGCGAAGGAACCGGCGATTTCGGAGGCATCCATTTGCGAAAGCGAGGAAGCGGCTTGTTCGAGCACGGCGATCAGCCGATCGACGATCTCGGCGGGCGCGGCTGCTGCCACCGGACTTCGGCCTGAGCTTCGCCCCCAGCTTTGGGCCTGGTTTTCGGACGTACTCCCGGCCGGCGAGCGCACCAGGAAGGCATGGCTAAACGACCGGGCGAGCCAATGAGCTTTGCTGCCTCCGGATAGCTGATTGATCGTCGCGCCACAATCTTCCTGCCAAGCGCGGACGGCCGCCATTGCCGATCCGTTTGAGTTCTCCGCCGCCAAGGACTGGCGCAGCTGGTGCCCCCGCCGGATCAGACCATCCAGATGATTGAGGTAAATCTCGATTTGTGACTTCAGATTCTCGTCCATTAGTCAGCTGTCACGCTTCCATTTGCTGCCGACAATCCCGTTTGGGCGGTATCCGCGCGGCAGGCTTGATTCGGCCACGCAGATCGCTCGAATCGGTTGTTGACAGTCGGGAAGCAAGGGTGATAACTTGACTTCCGCAAAGTGGTTCGATCAGCGGACCAGTTTAGCACAAAGCCGACACCGCACACTCTGCAGGGCAGAGTCGCAGGCAATGTGGGGACCTGTGTGGTTGAAGAAGCCGTAGAAACCCTGACCTGGTTGTCATGGAGGTGTCGTTCATGGCTGGATCCGCAGCGCCGTTGATTCACCCATCCCGGATCGTCAATCGCTGGGCCCAGTTGGTGGCTGGCATCTTCGCCATGATGGCGATCGCCAATCTGCAATATGCGTGGACCCTGTTTACCAAGCCCATTCAAGCGCATCTGCACGTCACACTGGTCAATGTGCAATGGACGATTGCGCTGTTTATCGGCCTGGAAACGTGGCTGGTGCCCTTCGAGGGCTACCTGGTCGATCGCATCGGCCCGCGCTTCATGCTGGGCTTCGGGGCGGTCATGGTTGGTCTGGGATGGATGGGTTCGGGGTGGGCGGAGAGCCTGCCAGCGCTTTATTTCTGGTACGGGCTGGCGGGCATCGGGGCCGGAGTGGTCTATGGCGGAACGATTGGAAATGCGCTGAAGTGGTTCCCGGATCATCGCGGGCTTTGCGTGGGACTCACCGCCGGCGCGTATGGCATTGGGACAGCTTTGAGCGTTGCGCCGATTGACAAGATGATCAAAGCTACCGGCTACCAGCACACTTTTATTACGTGGGGATTGGTGCAGGGCTTCGTGGTCATGGCTGCCGCTCTTTTCCTGGCCAAGCCGCCCGCGGGATGGACGCCGCCGGGCTGGAAGGAAAAAGAAGCGGCCATCAAAGCGCGGGTCAACACTTCGACGGTCGATATGACGCCGATGGAGATGCTGCAGCACCCCTCGTTTTACGTCGTCTACCTGATGATGACGATGCTGGCGTTCGGCGGCATCGTGGTTACGGTACAGCTCAGTCCGATGGCCGTTTCCTACCACGTGGATAAGGTGATAGTTGCTTTCGGCCTCAGTGCGCTCGTGCTGGCGATTGAGATCGATCGCATCTTGAATGGCTTGACTCGGCCGTTCTGGGGATGGGTATCCGACCACATAGGACGAGAAAACGCGCTCTTCATCTCCTTTATTCTGGAAGCGGCGGCAGTGTTTGCATTGCTCCAGTTAATCAGTCATCCCATCTGGTTCGTTGTTTTATCGGGGTTGTGTTTCTTTGCCTGGGGGAACATTTATTCGCTGTTCCCATCGATTACGGCCGATTTGTATGGAAAAAAATGGGCGACCACCAACTACGGAATCGTATACACGGCGAAAGGCATGGCCACGCTGTTTGCGGCTCCTGGCGCGGCCTGGCTCTTTGAGAAGACTGGCTCGTGGACCAAAGTGTTTTGGGCGATGATTATCTGCGATCTGGTTGCTGCCTTCATGGCTTTGCTGTGGCTGAAACCGCTGGCGGCGCGCACGGTGCGGGCGGCGGAAGGCGGAGCTCCGGTGGTCAATGTGAAGGCACCGGCGAAAGTGCGAGGGATTGCGTAGAGAAGTTTGCCGCAAGCGCGGTTTCGGGGCGCGGTATTTCTTTCAGCCGTAGACCGAGTCCGGTGACGGCGCAGTACGGTTTTGATTTCTGCGCCCTCGGTTGTCCCTCTGCATTTAGAATAGGCGGATGCGTGAAGTCGTCGTTGTTTCCTCCGTTCGCACACCTGTTGGTCGCGCCTTCAAGGGCACGTTGCGCTCGACCCGTCCTGATGAACTCGCTGCTGTAGCCATCAAAGGCGCGCTCGATCGCGTGCCACAGCTTGATCCCAAAGAGATTGAAGATGTGATCCTGGGCTGCGCCATGCCCGAAGGCGAGCAGGGAATGAACGTCGCCCGCATCGCTTCGCTGCGCGCCGGGTTGCCGATCGAAACTGCGGCGGTCACGATCAATCGTTTTTGTTCTTCGGGATTGCAGGCGATTGCCATGGCTGCCGAGCGCATCGTGGCCGGCGGCGCAGAGGTGATGCTCGCTGGCGGAACGGAATCGATGTCGATGATTCCCATGGGCGGTAACAAGATTTCGCCGAACCCGTGGCTGGTGGATCATTATCCCGATGCATATCTTTCGATGGGACTGACGGCCGAGCGCGTGGCGACGCGCTTCGGCATTACGCGCGAGCGCTGCGATGAATTTTCGCTGCGGAGCCATCAGAAGGCGCTGGCGGCGATTGCGGCCGGCAAGTTTGACGACGAAACGGTGGCCGTGCCGGTGAGCTTCAGCACTCCGAATGGAGCGAAGCCGAAGCGGCAGGAAATTTCTTTCAAGGTAGATGAAGGTCCGCGGGCAGACACTTCGCTCGAAGCTCTGGCCGCGCTCAAGCCCGCGTTTCACGTGAAGGGAGTGACGACGGCGGGAAATTCTTCGCAGATGTCAGACGGCGCGGCGGCGGCCGTGGTTATGTCAGCGGAGCGGGCGTTGGCGCTGGGAATCGCTCCTTTGGTGCGATACGTCGCATTCGCAACCGCCGGATACAAGCCGGAAGAAATGGGACTGGGACCGGTTTTTGCGATTCCGAAAGCGCTGAAGCTGGCGGGATTAAAGCTCTCTGACATCGATGTCATCGAATTGAACGAAGCCTTCGCCGCGCAGGCGCTGGCGGTGATTCAGGAAGCTGGATTGGATCCGGAGCGCGTGAATCCAAACGGCGGAGCTATTGCGCTCGGCCATCCGCTGGGATGCACTGGCGCGAAGCTGACTGCCAGCGTAATTCGCGAACTGAAGCGCCGCAAAGCACGCTACGGCCTGGTGACAATGTGTGTGGGCGGAGGAATGGGCGCTGCAGGAATTTTTGAGAATCTGAATTAGCCATTCGTTGCTTACGCAACGGCCATAGAATCTGTCACACTAACCACCAGCCGCGGTTGCTAGCTACCGGTTTCCATGGGAAAAATTCACGTTCTTCCCGAAAGAGTCGCCAACCAGATCGCCGCCGGCGAAGTGGTGGAGCGTCCTGCGTCAGTCGCGAAAGAGCTGCTGGAGAACGCGCTGGACGCGGGTTCTACACGTGTTCGCATTCAGGTCGAAGCGGGTGGGAAGAAGCTCATTCAGATTACGGACAACGGCTGCGGCATGGTGCGCGACGACGCCATGCTCGCCTTCGAGCGGCACGCCACTTCGAAGATCAAAGACACCGACGATCTGCTGAGCATTTCGACGCTCGGATTTCGCGGTGAAGCGCTGCCCTCGATCGCGTCGGTGTCACGCCTGCATCTGGAAACTCGCGCCGAGGGGGAAGCAGCGGGAACCATGATCGAGATCAACGGTGGAAAGATGATTCGCGTTGAGGAAGCCGGTGTGCCGCTTGGAACTTCGATTACCATTCGCGACCTTTTTTTTAATACGCCGGCGCGCAAGAAGTTTCTGCGCTCGGAGGCGACGGAACTTTCGCACATCGTCTCGCTGGTAACGCACTATGCTCTGGCGCACCCGGAGAAACATTTTGAGCTGCATTCAGCGACCAATGCATTATTGGTAGCGCCGCCCGTAGCCGATCATCGCGAGCGCGTGTATCAGGTGTTTGGACGCGAGACGCTTGACCAATTGATTCCGCTGGCCGCGGTGCAACCGCTGGAACGCATGGGATTGCCGCAACCTCCGCCGTGGCGTCGTGGCGGGGACACATTGGATGGTGGGCCGGCTGCGAGAGGACGCAGTGATCTTGCCTCGGCTGATTTGGAGGATAGGGTTTCGCCGGCGGGGACGGTCGCGCCACACAATTTTGGAGAAATGCGGCTGCATGGCTTCGTTTCCAAGCCGGAGATTCAAAAGCTCAACCGGAATTCGATTTACGTTTTTGTAAACGGCAGGCTGATTCGCGACCGTTTGATTCAGCATGCTTTGACCGAGGCCTATCGCAATATCATTCCACCAACGGTTTATCCCGTCGTGCTGCTCTTCCTCGAAATGCCATCGGGCGAGGTCGATGTAAACGTCCATCCTTCGAAGACAGAAGTTCGCTTTCGGCAGTCGAGTGTGATGCACGGTTTTGTTCGCG
>JASHOU010000128.1 GCA_030038475.1 Terriglobales bacterium
TGTCCCCGAATGCAGGATGAGATCGATGCCCCACTCCGCGGGACGGCAATTGATAGGAGTGGAGAATGTGGAATCGATGGTGGAAATGAGGTCGTGCTTGCGCGCCAGGGCCGCGATCTTTTCGAGATCGACGACTCGAACGTTGGGATTGGTGGGCGACTCGATGTGCAGAATTTTTGTGTTGGGACGGACGGCGCGCTCATGCTGCTCGATATCGTTGGTGTCGACGAAAGTGGTTTCGACTCCGAACTTCGGCAGCCACTGCGAAAGAAACTTGATCGCGCCGCCATAGATATCGCGCTGCGCCACGATGTGGTCTCCCGCTTTGACCAGCGTAAGGATCGAAGTCGTGATGGCGGCCATGCCGGAAGAGAATAGGAGAGCGGCGTCGACGCCTTCGAGTTCGGCGATGGCATTTTCGGCGACAGTGTGCGTGGGATTTCCGTAGCGCGTGTAGAAGGTGTCGGTGGGAGTGACGCGGACCTGCTCCTGCATGTCGGTGACTTCGAAGGTCGAAGTCTGATAGATCGGCGTGGAGAGCGGGCCGTTCTTCTTGGCAAGGCTGGTGCCGCCGCGAACGGCTTCGGTTGGCTGGCGGAATTTGTGTTTCTTCATGTCGAAATCCCCTTTTAAGAGAGGAGGCTCGGCTGCGGGCGAGCGATCCAGCTTGTTTAAGATTACTATTGTTTGCTGAGACATTTGTTATGAAAAAGAAAAAGCTGAAAAGCAGCACGCGAAAAACGGCGGCGAGCGGCAGTGCGGCAAAGGCAGGACGAACTGGTAAAGTCGCGCTCAGGAGCACGGTAGCCAAGGGCAAGCCGGCGAAGGCCGAGCTGCGCCACATTCCGTGGAGTTCGATCGAGATCGAGGCGCTGAATCCGTTGCTGGGACGGCAGTTCGTGGTGGGCCAGAATGTGATGCTGGCTCGCGTGCTGCTAAAAAAAGGATGCCTGGTGCCGGAGCACAGCCACCACAACGAGCAGGTCACTTATGTTCTTGAAGGCGCGCTGAAATTTGGAATCGACGGCAAAGAGATCGTGGTGAATGCGGGCGAGGTGCTGACGATTCCTCCGAACATGCCGCATTGGGCAGAGGCGCTGACGGATACGGTGGATCTGGATATTTTTAATCCTCCGCGGCTGGATTGGATTGAGAAGAGGGATGCGTATTTGAGGTAGCGTAGAAACTTTACCGCCGAGAACGCCGAGGAATTAGCAGGAAGGCGGGAGCGTATGCCGAATAAGTGACATTTAGCAATTAAGAGGGTGGTCGACGGCGCGGCTGAAGCTGCGCCCCTTTACAGCAGCGGCTCACGGCATTCCTCAGTTGCCGCCAACTATTCACCAAGCTGATGGTTGTGAACCTTTTGGGACTCTGCAATGGGAGCGCTCGACCGTATGATGAAGGCAGGCCTGCTAACAGGTCCTGCTAACAAGATCAGCGGTGATTACGAATTGATAGGCGCGCAATCGATGACGCGAGATACGTTGCAAAGCAGAGATGCCATCGCGGGGAGGTTGCGATGCATTGCGTGTGGCGCGACGGCGGATTCAGCCGGGCAGGATTTTCGTTGCGGCGCGTGCGGCGATCTGCTGGAGTTCGTTTTCTCCAGATGGCCTTCTGATGCGTCGACACACGCATCGTCCGGTCTTGATCGGGCAGACGTCGATTCCTCGGCGCTGAAAGCCCTCTGGCTGAATCGGCGCGTGTCGAGCGATCCGCTTGACCAAAGCGGGGTTTGGCGCTTCCGCGAGCTTCTTCCGCATATTCCCGCAGAGCATGTCATTACGCTGCGTGAGGGCAACACTCCGCTTTACAGCCTGCCAAGGTGCGCGCCGGCGGCCGGAGTTGAGAATTTACTCGCGAAGCACCAGGGCATGAATCCGACGGCATCGTTCAAAGATACGGGGATGACGATGGCTGCATCGGCCGCGCGGCAAGGCAAATTCCGGTGGGTCGCTTGCGCTTCGACGGGGAACACTTCGGCTTCGATGGCCGCTTATGCGGCGCGCGATGACATGCGCAGCCTGGTGCTGATTCCGGAGGGGAAAATTTCGTGGGGCAAGCTGTCGCAGTCGCTCGACTATGGGGCGCTTACCTGCCAGCTTCGGACGGATTTTGATGGATGCGTCCGCATTCTCAATCAACTGGTGCGCGAGAAGCCGGTGTATTTATTGAATTCGGTGAATCCGTATCGGATCGAAGGACAGAAAACGGCCGCTATCGAACTGATGGAACAACTGGGGTGGGAACCGCCGGACCACATTATTGTTCCGGGAGGAAATCTCGGGAACAGTTCGGCGATCGGCAAGGCGCTCGTTGAAATGCGGGAACTGGGGCTGATTTCGCGGTTGCCGAAGTTGTCGATTATTCAGGCGGAGGGTGCGAATCCGTTTTACCGGTGCGTGAAGGAATTGGGCAATCGCGACATCGGCGCGGCCAAACTCGAACCGATGATTGCCGACACCATGGCAACCGCGATTCGCATCGGTAATCCGGCATCGTGGAAGAAGGCGCTGCGCGTGCTGCAGGCGACGGGCGGCGAGGTTGAGCACGTTAGCGAGATGGAGATTGCGATTGCCAAAGCCGAAATTGGCGCGGACGGCATTGGGTGCGAACCGGCTTCGGCGGTGACGCTGGCGGGACTGAGGAAGCTGCGTCGAAGCGGATTTGTGAAGGCGGGCGAGTCGGTGGTGCTGATTCTGACCGGCCATCTGCTGAAGGATCCGGATTTCACGATTGAGTTTCATCGCGGGGAGTTGGCGGCGGAGTTTTCTTCTGCGCAGAAACCCACCGAAATTGAGGCCTCTCGGGCCAAGTCTCTGCAGCGAGCTCCGATCGTGCTTGAGGCGGATCTACGCGATGTTATTGCGGCTCTTGGGGTGGCTGAAAGATCCATAGGATAGCTGGGAACGGTGCATGACCTTAACGCGGCAAGACGTCATACGCTATCTTTACGTGACTATCATCGGCATCTGCGTGCCCTGCTTCATCGCCCTCAAGATTCCATTACTCCCGAGGCGGATCAAGTTCGCGGCGATTTGGGGACTGGGGTTGTGCTTCTTTCTCATTCTATTAAGATTGGCACTGCTGGCCTTTGGTGATTAGGAACGCATAACTCCACAGAAATTCGTAGCGCTTCGGCGCGCATTCGTGTATAAAACACAGTTCTGCCGATTGCAGGGGATTCTGCCCAGGCCGGTCCGGGCTAAAGCCTTCCATTTCTATTATTTCGGCTATTTTCAACCGGTTTCGGCTGCAACGGATTTGCTTTCGCATCTATGCCATCGCGTCCCGCATCTTTGGACCGCTCGCTGCGCC
>JASHOU010000129.1 GCA_030038475.1 Terriglobales bacterium
GTTCTGGTGCGGCTGGAGGACGAGGAATTTCGCGCCCAGTACGAGCAGGCGCACGGCGCGGTAGAAAGCTTCAAGGCGCGGCTGCTCGAAGCTGAGCATGGGTCGCGCCCGGAGGAGATTCAGCAGGCGGATCACAATCTGGCCGAGGCGCGAGCCACGGCGGTCAATGACAAGATCAATCTCGACCGCACGCGCGATCTTTATTCGCAGGGCGTGATGTCGAAACAGAATCTCGATGACGCCAGCGCCAAATACGATGCTTCCGAGCAGCGAATGAATTCGCTGGAGCGGGCTTTTCGGCTGATGCAGCTCGGACCGCGTTCGGAAGAAATTGACCGGGCCCGCGGCGATTTGCTGCAGGCCGAAGGCCAGATGGCTTATGCCAAGTCACAGCTCGATGCGACGGTGATTCGCGCTCCCGTCAGCGGCACGATACTCGAACGCACGGCGGAGAAAGGCGAACTGGTGACGGCGCAGTTTGCCAGCGGCGCCGAGGGAGGGCCGCGCGGATCGGTGGTTGCGCTGGCCGACCTCAACGACATTCAGGTCGAGCTTGACATCGCGCAGGACGATTTTGCCAAGCTGTCTCCGAAGCAGGAAGGCGTTGTTACGCTCGACGCCTTCAAGGATCGATCGTACAAGGGCGAGATCGCGGAGATGTCGCCGGAGGCGAACCGGCAGAAGGCGACGGTGCAGGTGAAGGTTCAGATTCTCGAGCCCGATTCCTACCTGCGGCCGGAAATGAACGCGACGGTGCAATTCAAAGCGCCGACGAATGCAGACAACGGGGCATCCGCGAAACAGAGTTATGTTTTTGTGCCCAGCGCCGCATTGCGTGACAACGATGGCAAGAAATTCGTGCTGCTTGCGTTCAACGGAAAAGCGCTTCGCCGCGAGGTCCACGTTCAGGGTGAGCGCTCGGGCGGCTATCTGGTCGATTCGCTGGTGGGCGGAGAAAGCGTAATCACCGCGGGTCCCGCGGATTTACAGGACGGGCAAAAGATTCGCGTCAAGGGGCAATCATGAGCACAGTAACGTCGCCTCCAACCCAGGCGGCTGTGGGCAGCAAAGTCGTTCACGCCCGTGGCGTCAACAAGATTTTCAAGCGCGACGCATTCGAGGTGACCGCGCTCGACAATGTTTCCATCGACATCGCCGCTGGAGAGTTTCTGGCGCTGATGGGGCCTTCGGGTTCGGGCAAAACGACTTTGCTGAATATGATCGCAGCGATCGACCGTCCCACCTCAGGCGAGCTGCTCGTGATGGGCGAGAACATTTTTCGGTTGAACGATGCGCAGTCGGCGAAGTGGCGCAATACGCACGTGGGCTACGTTTTTCAGACTTTCAATTTGATCCCGGTGCTGACCGCGTTTGAAAACGTGGAGTTGCCGTTGCTGCTGACGCGAATGACCACACAACAGCGGCGCGAACACGTGATGACCGCGCTCAAATTGGTGGGCCTTGAAGATCGAGTCGATCACCTGCCCAAGCAGCTATCGGGTGGGCAGGAGCAGCGTGTCGCAATTGCCCGCGCCATCGTCAGCGACCCCACGCTGATTCTCGCCGACGAACCGACCGGCGATCTCGACAGCAACTCGGCAACCGACATCCTGGAGATTCTGAAGCGGCTCAACGAGAGTTTTGACAAAACAATTGTGATGGTGACGCACGATCCGCACGCCGCCCAATATGCCCACGTCACGCGGCATCTGGAAAAAGGACGCCTGCTGCCGGCGTAGCGGATAGAGAAACCAGTCGATAGTCCCGCGCTTTCCTCTCAATGGGAAATCCCCGTCCGCGCCTTCTCTATTGACAGTAGAGTTTTGTGCAAATCTCCTGTTGTCTATACAAACAATCCTGTATGCACTGATGGCGAGAGAAATCGATTTCTGCGCCGTAACCGAGTACAAGCTACACGGTGTTTTTCGCGGCGCTGCCAATTAGTCAACGACTTACCAAACTGGCACGGCGAATGCTTGAAAGAATAGTTGTCTGGAGTGGCGAGCATTCGGAGAAATCTCTTTATGAGTCAAGGCAAGGGCGCGATTGGCGCGAAATCTGTCAGGAAGTGGTGACGGAGACGCGACCAGAGCGCATGAACGCCTTACTGGAAGAACTCTTGCGTGTGCTCGAAGAGCTCCCGCATGGCGGATCAACTTTCGGTCCAACGGACGGCAGAGAGCCGCTTCGTAATGGCAGCGCGTCCCAGAACACCCCATCACGCCAAACACGGCCGTGATGGGGCTGCGGTGTCAGCGTCGCTAAAAATGAAAGCCTAGCTCTGCCGTTAATGCACGCGGCGTCACGAAGTGCGTACCGCTGAAGGTGGAAAGAAAGTTATACAGCGCGACTTTGTCGGCCAAGTTGATCGCGGTCAGCGTAAGACTCCATTTGTAATGGTCGCCTTTGAACAGGTTGTCGTCGCCGACCGAGGCGTCGAACAGGTTGCGCGAAGCGATGCGCGGCGGATTGTGGTCGTCGTTTTCGGTGCCAATGGCCGGCACTTTGATCTGGCTCGACCCGAACTGCGACGCCAGGCAGGGTGAAGGCAGCGGAACGGTGGGCGTGGCGTGAACCCCATTGCAGGTGAATCCGGCCTCGTACTCCTGATCGGCGCTGAGCGGATTGCCGAAGGCATCCTGCAAAAAAACCGCCGGCTGCCCGCCCAAAGTTGTCGACTGCGGGCAATCGTTGTACGGAGTGTTGATCCCGTAACAGGGTGCGTTGCCGGCGACAAGGCCGCTATCGTAGCGCCAGTTCCAGCCAAACCATGGCCCGCGCTTCCAGGGCTGATATTGCAGGTGCGTGGTTTGGTTGAACTTCTCGTCGTGGTCGATGCGAAATGGCAATCCGGCCGCGGTTGAGACGGTTGCGCCCGCGCCTCCGATTTGCGGCTGGAAGAAGCGCGCGGCTACGCTCGAGAAGTTTGTCTGCGCGGAAAAACCATGCAGATTTGGCACGCTCACATGGCCGACATATCCAGGAATTTTCGAGTTGTGCCACTCGATGGGAAAAGTGATCGGAGTATTGCCGAGCACGCTGAAGTCGTAGCCGTTGTGCGTGTACTTCGAGATCCACTCGCCGGAAAAAACCAGGTAGCGGCCGAAGGCCTGCTCCAAGCCGGCGTGAAATTCATTGCGGAAGCCGGGGCTCAAAGGGTTGGCCACGGGCGCAGAACAAAGAAGTAGCGGGTTTAGCACCGGATTGGCGCAGCCGATGCTCGAAAGCACCAGATTCTCGTTAAAGGGAGATTCCAGCGTGCGAGCGTAGGAAATGCGGAGAATCGTATTGGTCTTTTTGATGTTGTAGGCGATCCCGAGACGGGGTTCAGCCTGGCGCGCAATGGTGATACCGTTGTAAAGATCGCCGCGCATGCCAACGTTGAAAGACCAGTTTCCTTTAGTGATGGAGTCCTGAATATACAGAGCCAGTTCTTTCACGTCCGTGTGGCCGTTGAAGTTGTAGAGTTTGCCAGAGCGAGTCAAATCGTAAGGGAACAACGTCGCGTTGAAGGCAGGATAGAAATGCGTATTCGGCGCATTGGGGTTGAAGTAAGGGCTTGTGGGATCGGCGACATTTGGCGCATAGCCGGCGGCGCCGCACTGCGAAGGATCGGTAAAACCCGGAACCGGAACGTTCGGGTCCGCTGCAGATGACAGGGTCAGACAGGGTGCGTTGTAGGCTGGATCGACAATGCCAATGGCGTCGTTCTCGTTGAGAAATGTCTGATCGTAGGTGATGCCGGCTTTGACGTTGTTGATTCCCTTGACATAAGAAATGTCGGAGCGAATTCCGGCGTTAGTCAGCGTGCGATTCTGGCCGACGGATTGCCGTTGCAGGCTGGGTGGTCCAAGGTCGGCGAAGGGATCGCTGCTCGGGTAGTAGTTGTAATTGTCGCGGCGCACGAACCCGCCCAAAGTGAATACGGTAGTGTTGTTGATAAGGCGCGTCCACGAGGGAGCGATGTTGAAAGTTCCGATCTTGGAGCGCTGGTCGGTCGCGCCGACGGTGATATCCGTACCTGGAACCACGCCGCCGTAATTCTCTATGGCGGGAAGAACACCCGCGAGTCCGTTCCAGGCCGTGGCGTATTCCGCGTCGAGCGAATTCGGCGTCTGGAACCAACTGCGGCTGTAGCTGAAGTTGAGGTGCAGCGAGTCGGCGGAGTTGAGCTGCAAATCGACGCGATCGAAGAAATTCTGTTCGTTTCCCTTGTCGTGAACCACGGCGAATTCGGGCGCATCGAGGAATCGGCCCGTGTTCAAACCGGCGAGTGAAACGAAATTTCCCCAGTTTTTGCCACCGTAAGCAACATCGGCGGAAGCGTTGCTGGTTCCGAACGATCCGTAGGAAGCGGTGATGCTGCCATGGGGCGTGGTTACACCCTGGCCGGAGCGAGTGGCCGCAACAATCACCAGGCTAGTCTTGCCTCCATATTCGGCGGGCGGCGCGCCGGAGATGACTTCCATCGATTGAATCGAATCGAGCGGCAGCTGATTGGAAAAGACCTTGCTCATCTGATCGGTCATTTGCTGGCCGTCAAGAGAAATGGAATTCTCGGCGTGGTCGCCGAGGCCGTGGAGCTGGCCGTTCGAGTCGGAAGCGATGCCGGGCGTGGCTTCGCCAACGATTGCGCTCATGGATGACGACGTGGTTCCGAGCGGAATTCTATCGAAGAGCTCCTTGTCGACATCGGTGTGAGATGTGGGATCGTTCTCTACCAGATCGCCCGCGGCTTCAACCGAGACTGTAGTGGAAGAAGCGGAGAGCTGAAGCGTGACTTGGGCAAACGTCGGCACCACCGAGCGCACCTGAACATCCTGCGCGGTTTTTGCGAATCCCTGTGCCGTCACTGTCATGTGATAGGGATTGAAGGGAACGTTGGGAAAGGTGAAATTGCCTTTGCTGTCGGTCGTGGTCGTTCGGTCATAGCCGCTCGTCGGGTCGTGAATCTCGACGCTTGCATTCGGAACTACGGCGCCCGAAGGGTCGAGAACGATACCGTTAATCGTTCCTGAATTTCCGCCCGATTGCGCAGGGGCGATCGCGGCGATGAACACAAAAGCAGTGGCGACGGCCACCGCCATCCAACTCCTGTAGGAAAGATGCATGATCTCCTCCAATGATTGCGTGAAGCGAGTCCGATCACATCGACGGGTCGCGGTCATTTCGAAATGCTGACTGGATCGGGCGCGGGATCAGAGCGCAGGCGGAGGACGAATAAAGCGGGCGGCGACGGGATGGAAAACCGGGGAAACTTCTGCGACAAAAATTGCCAGCGCCGTCGTTGCCAAAACTGGCACGGACGCTACCGGCGCGGTGCTGACTCCAGCGTGAGCGGTGGCGCAAATCGTGCAGGTGTGGTGCGATGCGGTCGAATCGTCCGCATGCGAGTGGGTAGCCTGCACTGTGCCCATCACGCACACCAGCGCAATGCAAAGCACAGCCAGTGCCCTGACAAACAAATCGCGATTTGCCGGCAAATTCAGCATGCCCGTAGTATTGATTCTTACCCGCTGTTACTCTTGCCTTTAACCTACTTTGAGATCGAAGCACTGTGTTAGACGATTCTACCGTTAGATGGTCATTCCAGGAAACATGGCTCGCGAAAAGTGGCAATTCGGCGCAGAGTCCTCGGAGCATGGCCTTCGGGATGGACCATCGGCTCGCGCCGCTGGCGCCCGGCGAAATCACGGCCGATAACCCATTGCTGCAAAGACACTTAAGAGTTCGAGGACGGATTCGAAAATCCCGCCGGTAAGATTCCGGTGGCATCCACAAACTGTAAGTTTTCCCAACCTGAAGCGGGTCGGAACCGAACCAATTCAAGCACTAGCCCCGCCGCGACCATTCTCCGACAATGAATCAGGTCTTGCCGCCAGTCGTCTGGCGCCGCCACTTGCGTCTTAATTCTGATGTTTCAGGGTTGTGCCTGCGCACGGCGCCGGGAAGCCAGATTGGGGAGTCGTTTATGTCGGGACAAGTGATTTTGTATTTTGAAGACCAGGCAGACGCCTTGCGCTTTGCGCTAGCCGCAGGTTCAGTGATGTCAGGGGACGCGAGCGGAACCACCAACGACCTAGTGCTGAATACTGCGCGCGTTACGCGCATCCGGCTCGACGCAGCCAACAAAGGCAGACTCCGGCAACCGAATCCGCCGGAACGCGTGGCGTGACGGGCTGCCCATCCCACAGCAACTGCTCCGTCCTCCATTAGAATATTGCAATGCCTGCTGCTGAAGAGACTTCAGTGTCTTCCTGCGCGTCTTCATCTTCATCGGAAGCGTTTTTCGATCTCGCCTGCGTTCGCGCGCAGTTTCCGGCGTTGGCGCAGATGGTCAACGGAAACCCCGCAACATTTCTCGATGGGCCCGGAGGCACACAGGTGCCGCAGCGGGTGATTGACGCCATCGCGGATTACCTGGCGAGCAATAACGCCAACACCGGTGGCGCTTATCAAACCAGTCGCAATACCGATGGCATGATCGCGGAAGCTCGCGAGGCGATGGCCGATTTTTTGCATTGCGATTCCGACGAGATCGTATTCGGCCCCAACATGACGACGCTGACGTACGCGATCAGCTGGGCGATTGGGCGCGAACTTTCGGCCGGCGACGAGATTGTGGTCACTCTGCTCGATCACGATGCCAATTTCACGTCGTGGAAGGCGCTGGAAGAAAAAGGCGTGACGATTCGTGCGGCCCGATTCAATCACGAAGATTGCACGCTCGACATGCAGGATCTGGCGGCGAAGATTAACGAGCGCACGCGGGTCGTGGCCGCCACATATGCGTCGAATGCGGTCGGCACAATCAATAACGTTGAGAATGTAGTGCGCCTGGCGCGGCAAGAGGGAGCATTAAGTTATATCGACGCGGTCCACTACGCTCCGCATGGCGCGATTGACGTGCGCGCGTTGGACTGTGATTTTCTGGCCTGCTCGACTTACAAATTCTTCGGTCCGCACATGGGTGTGCTGTATGGCAAGCGCGAGCACCTAAAGCGCCTGCGTCCGTACAAACTGCGGCCGAACACCGACAACATTCCCAACTGCTGGGAGTGGGGCACGCTGAACCACGAGTGCATCGCAGGAATCAAAGCGTGCGTCGATTACTGGAAGGAACTGGGGCGGCGCGCGAAACCTGCCGTTGCAAATCGACGCGAGGCGATTCTCGCCGCACACGCAGCGATTCACAGGCACGAACGCAAGATGACGGAGAGGATGATCGCGGGTTTGCGCGAGATCCCAAGATTAAAGTTATACGGCATCAGCGACCTGCGGCGCATTGAGGAAAGATGTTCGACCTTCGCCGTCCGCATCGCCGGTCACACGCCGCTGGAGCTGGCGACCAAGCTCGGCGAGCGCGGCATCTTCACTTGGGACGGAAACTACTATGCGCTGAACCTGACCGAGCAGTTGGATGTGGAACGCACGGGCGGGTTTCTCCGCATCGGCCTCGTCCACTACAACACGGTGGAAGAAGTGGGTCGGCTGCTGGCAGCGCTTCGGGAAATTGCAGCTTGACGAAATCTATTCAACTCTTCCGCGGTATTTCTTCCACCGAATTCCCTCTTCCTATCAGCGCCACGCTGGCAAAGCCGATGAAGAGGCCGTGTTCGACCACGCCGGCAGTCTCGCTCAGTGCGAGCGCGATGGCTTGCGGATCTTTGATCTTGCCGAAGCTCGAATCGAGGATGTAATTGCCGTTGTCCGTGATATACGGTTGGCCGTTGCGCTTCGGCCGCAGCTTCGGAGTCGCGCCCAGGCTAATCAGTTTTCTTTCGACCACGGCGCGCGCGAACGGGACGACTTCAACCGGAAGCGGAAATTTTCCCAGCGTCGTGACAACTTTGGTGGAATCGGCGATGACAACCATTTTTTTCGACACCGAGGCTACGACTTTTTCGCGCAGCAGCGCGCCGCCACCACCCTTGATCATGCGCAACTGCGCATCGAGTTCGTCGGCGCCGTCGATGTCGATGTCGATTGCGGGATGCTCGTCGAAGGTGGTCAGCGGAATCCCGAGCGAGCGCGCCAGATTACCGGTGTCGACCGAGGTGGGGATACCGACGATTTTCAGTCCCGCCTTCACGCGCTCGCCGAGAGCGAGCACCGCGAAGTGGGCGGTCGAGCCGGTGCCTAATCCGACGACGTCACCGTCGCGCACCAATTGAGCTGCGGCGCGCCCGGCGAGTTCTTTCTCTGATTCGTTTGCCATGAGTGATTACCAGGTCTCAGGTCTCAGGTCTCAGCGGTTCGCCGCGGCTGATCGCTTTTCGCTCAAAATTCATTCTATGAAACCAAACCCCGTCAATTCATTTGTTGAAAAATTTCGATGTACGCGAGATAGCCCGCCAGCACTAGCCCGAAAAAGCCTAAAAAGTAGGCTACCAGATCGATGACGTAGCCCGCAGGCTCGAAAGAATCCGAATCGATTTGTATCTTGGCCTTTTTGTAGCGCGCCAGACCAGCCAGAACCAAAAGCACGCCGCCGACCGCGGAAACAATGCCCAGCCACGTGGTGAGGCCAAACGTAGGCGAAGGATGCCCCTCCAGTTTCAGGAATTCGCGCAG
>JASHOU010000130.1 GCA_030038475.1 Terriglobales bacterium
AAAAAGTAGGCTACCAGATCGATGACGTAGCCCGCAGGCTCGAAAGAATCCGAATCGATTTGTATCTTGGCCTTTTTGTAGCGCGCCAGACCAGCCAGAACCAAAAGCACGCCGCCGACCGCGGAAACAATGCCCAGCCACGTGGTGAGGCCAAACGTAGGCGAAGGATGCCCCTCCAGTTTCAGGAATTCGCGCAGCGCGATCGAGAAGCGGCCGATGGCGAATCCGAAGATGATGGTCGCGACGCCGGTGCGCACCCAAGCGAGAAACGTGCGTTCGTTGGCAAGGTGATCGCGCGCGCGGTTGGGGTTGGGATTTTGCACTTATCGAGCGGCGGCCGCGGGCAGAATCTCTTCGACGTCGATTCTGGTGGGGTAATTACCGGTATAGCACGCGGAGCAGTAGTTTGTTTTCTCTCCGTCGGCGCAGGCTGTCTTGAGCCCTTCGATCGACAGATAGGCGAGCGAGTCGGCGCCGATGAATTCGCGAATCTCTTCGATGGATTTGTTGGCGGCGATGAGCTCCTTTTTCGATGGCGTATCCACTCCATAGAAACAGGGCGAGATGGTCGGCGGGCAGGAAATCCGCATGTGGACTTCTTTCGCGCCAGCATTGCGAATCATGCGGACGATTTTCTTGCTGGTAGTGCCGCGCACGATCGAGTCATCGACCAAAATTACGCGCTTGCCTTCGAGCAAACTGCGAACTGCATTCAGCTTCAGCTTGACCCCGAAGTCGCGGACGGATTGCTGCGGCTCGATAAAAGTGCGTCCGATGTAATGGTTGCGAATCAGCGCGAGACGAAACGGAATGCCACTTTCGGCGGCGTATCCGATGGCTGCGGTGTTGCCGGAATCGGGCACGGGAACGACAATATCGGCATCGACGGGAGCTTCACGAGCGAGCTGGCGTCCCATGGCGTCGCGGCTTTGATCGACCGAACGGCCAAACACCAGGCTATCGGGGCGCGAAAAATACACGTGCTCAAAGATGCAGCTCGACTGCGCCGGCGAGGGCGCATAAAAACGCGAGCTGATGCCTTCGGGGCCGACGATAACCAGTTCTCCAGGTTTGACGTCGCGTTCATAAGTCGCGCCGAGAAGATCGAAGGCGCAGGTCTCCGAAGCAAAGACGATGGTGTCTTTTTTGTCGCTGGTGAGAGCCGGAATGCGGCCCATGGCCAGTGGGCGGAATCCGCGGGGGTCGCGGGCGGCGAAGACACGATCGCGGCTCAGCATGACCAGCGAGAATGCGCCTTCCACGCGGCGCAGCGCGTCGGCAATGGCATCAGGCAACGTGTGCTCGCGCGAGAGCGCAATCAGATGAACCAGCACCTCGGTGTCGCTGTTGGTTTGAAAAATCGAGCCCTGGCCCTCAAGTTTCGAACGAATGGTCTGCGCGTTGACCAGGTTGCCGTTGTGGGCAATGGCAATCGCTCCTTTGTTGGATAACACCATGATGGGTTGCGCGTTGAGCAAAGCGGAATCGCCAGCCGTGGAATAGCGAGTGTGGCCGATGGCGAGGACGCCGCGCAGCGAACTCAGCACCTCCTGGCCGAAGATGTCGGCTACCAGTCCCATGGCTTTATGCTGGCGCAGGCGTTCACCGTCGGAGCTGACGATGCCAGCCGACTCTTGTCCGCGATGTTGCAGGGCGTGCAGGCCGAGATAGGCGAGTTTCTCCGCCTCGGGATGGGCGTGGATGGCGACCACACCGCACTCATCGCGAAATTTGTCGGAAGGAAACATAAGCTTTGAGCTATTAGCCATTAGCTTATAGCTGAATCAAAACCAAATGCGAAAACTCTGACACTGCACACGGCTATCTGCCTACCGAACGTCTTCCGTGCTGAGCGCTTTTTCGAGAGCGCCCTCGTAGGTGTCGCGCAGCTCAGCGATGCTTGCTGAGACCACGGGCTGACCGTTCACCGAAATTTCAACTCTATCCGAGCCGGTCTTGCCGAGCACGTCCGCTGAAAGTTCGTATTCTTCCGCTATTTGTTGGATTCGCGGCAAGTTGGCGGGGTCGCAGCTTAGTACGATCCGGCTGGAATCTTCGCCGAACAGCATGAATTCGCGCGCCAGTTGCTGCTTTGGCAATGAAACATTCAGGCCAATTCCGCCCGGCAAAGCCGACTCCACCAGCGCCACAGCCAACCCTCCATCGGAACAATCGTGAGCGGACTCGACCAGCCCCGCCTGAATCGCGGCCACCAGAGCGCGCTGCAGCGTCGCTTCCTTTTCGATATCCAACTCTGGCGGATAACCCCACACCGCTCCGAGAATTTCTTTGGCATATTCCGACGAACCAAATTCGGACTCGGCGTCAACAGCGTCGCCCGGATCGTCGGCCCGGAGTAAGACGATGCTGCGATTCGGCTGCGCGAAGTGCATCTTCGCCGTTTTGTGCACGTCCTCGAGAATTCCCACCACTCCAATCACGGGCGTTGGATAGATTCCCTCGCCGAGCGTTTCGTTGTAAAAGCTGACATTGCCGCCGGTGATCGGAATATCCAACTCTTCGCAGGCTTTGGTCATGCCGTCGATGACCTGCGAAAACTGCCACATGATGTGCGGCTTTTCGGGATTGCCGAAGTTCAAACAATTGGTCGCGCCGATCGGAGTCGCTCCAGCGCAAGCTACTTTGCGCGCCGCTTCGGCGACGGCGTGCATAGCGCCCAGACGCGGATCGAGATAACACCAGCGTCCATTGCCGTCGAGCGCCATGGCAAGCCCGCGCTTGGTGGCTTTGATGCGAATGACGCCGGCATCGCCCGCTCCGGGCGCTTCGACCGTGTTCGTCTGCACCATGTGATCGTATTGCTGCCATACCCATCGCTTGGAGCAAATGTTCGGGCTGGCGAGCAAACGCTTGAGCTGGGCAGTGAAGTCTGTGTTTTGGCCGAGGCGAATGTGCTCCGGCATGTCGCGATCGATCGGCGGCTCCCAGCGAGCCAACGGACGCTTGTACGCCGGCGCATCATCGGTGAGAGCGGCGTTGGGAATTTCCGCGACGACCACGCCGTGTTCGAGCACGCGCATGTTCGCATCGGAGGTGACGCGGCCGATCTCAACGGCGTCCAGCCCCCACTTCTCAAAGACACGAAAGACCTCTTGTTCGCGGCCTTTCTGCGCGACCAGCAACATGCGCTCCTGCGACTCGCTGAGCATGATTTCGTAGGGCGTCATGCCGGTTTCGCGCTGTGGGACGCGGTCGAGTTCGATTTCAATTCCGGTGCCGCCGCGCGCGCCCATCTCGCAGGTCGAGCAAGTAAGGCCGGCAGCGCCCATATCCTGAATGCCAACGATGGCGCCGGTTTGCATGGCTTCGAGGCAAGCTTCGAGGAGCAGCTTCTCGAGAAACGGATCGCCGACCTGAACGTTAGGGCGCTTCGCCTCCGAACCTTCGCTGAACTCCTCGCTCGCCATGGTGGCGCCGTGGATGCCGTCGCGTCCGGTTTTGGAACCGACATAAATGACGGGATTTCCCTCACCAGAAGCGCGAGCGTAGAAAATCTGGTCCCGCCGGACCAGGCCAAGAGCAAACGCGTTCACCAGCGGATTGCCGGAATAGCACGGCTCGAACTTGACCTCGCCGCCGAGGTTGGGAACGCCGAAACAGTTGCCGTAAGAAGCGATGCCGCTGACGACGCCCTCCATTACAGAGTGGTTCTTATGAATCTCAGCCTGCGTCGGGCTTAATGGGCGAGACGCTCGTCCCTCGACCGGAGAAATTTCAATCGGGCCGAAGCGGAGGGAATCCATCACCGCGACCGTGCGCGCGCCCATGGTGAAAATGTCGCGGAGAATTCCGCCGACTCCCGTCGCCGCTCCCTGAAATGGTTCGATGAACGACGGGTGATTGTGCGACTCGATTTTGAAAGCGCAGGCCCAGCCGTCACCGATATCAACAATGCCGGCGTTTTCACCCGGCCCCTGTACCACCAGCTTACTGCGCGTGGGCAGACGTTTCAGGTGGATGCGCGACGATTTATAGGAGCAGTGCTCGCTCCACATCACGCTGAAAATGCCGAGTTCAGAGGGCGTGGGTTCGCGCCCGCCCAGCAGATGCTTAATTTTGTCGAATTCTTCCGGAGTGAGACCGTGCTCCCGGATCATCTCCGGCGTTATGGCAATGAGACCGATCGCAGAGGTGGTCATCAGGGGGCATCTTTATTGTCGCACCTCCGACAAGTTTTCGCATGTGGATTCGTTGATGCCGTAATTTTCACCACGGAGTCACAGAGACACGGAGAATTTCAACGCCTTGGCAAGATTTCCATTTCCGGTTTTATGCCGGTTCAGGTTTCCTCCGTGACTCTGTGGTGAAACAGCGGTCTATACTGTCGCAGATGAAGTCCGTCATTGTCGGCACCGCAGGACATATCGATCACGGGAAAACGGCGCTGGTCAAGGCGCTCACCGGGATCGATGCCGACCGCCTCGAAGAAGAGAAACGGCGCGGCATCACCATCGACATTGGATTTGCCCACCTTGAACTCCCAGCGCCCGATGGCAGCCGAATTCGAATTGGCTTCGTCGATGTTCCCGGCCATGAGCGCTTTGTGCGCAACATGCTCGCCGGCGTGGGCGGCATCGATGTGGTGCTGCTCGTAATCGCGGCCGATGAGGGGATCAAGCCGCAAACACGGGAACACTTCGATATCTGCCGTCTGCTCGCGATTCGCCGCGGCATTACCGTGCTCACAAAATCCGACGCGGTGGATGCCGATACGCTCGGAGTCGTGCGCCTGGAAGTGGAAGATTTTGTATGCGGATCGTTCCTCGACACGACTCTCGACGCGACGCTCGATACGACGCTTGGTCCCGCGCACTCGCCCGTGGTCGCGGTGAGTTCGCTGACGGGAGCCGGGCTGGATGAGCTGAAATCCGCACTGGCGCGCATCGCGGCGGAGGTTGCGGCTAAAGACTCGGGTGCGCTCGCTCGCTTGCCCATCGACCGCGTTTTTACCATGAAAGGCTTCGGCACGGTGGTCACGGGCACGCTGGTTGCGGGAACCATCCACAAAGAAGACGAACTCGAAGTTTTTCCCGGCCGCAAGCGGGTGCGGGTTCGTGGCATTCAAGTTCATGGCTCGGCGGCCGAAGCCGCGATCGCCGGACAGCGCACCGCGTTGAACCTGGCAGGAGTTTCGAGCGAAGATCTTGCGCGCGGGATGACGCTCGCAACCGTGGACACTTTTCAAACCGCCTCGCGTGCCGATGCGCTGCTTTCTTTGCTTAGATCGGCTAAACCATTGAAAGACGCCGCCCGTGTGCACTTTCACGCCTACACCACCGAGACGATAGCCGAAGTGCGGCTTTATGGAACCAAACAGATCAAGCCGGGAGACGAGGCGTATGTGCAATTGAGATTTGCCGAACCCATGCTGCTTCTGCCTGGGGATCGCTTCGTCGTGCGGCAATTTTCACCGGTCGTGACCATCGGCGGAGGTTTTGTTCTGGATGCATCGTGTTTGACTCGCAAGCAACGCGCCGAAGATACGATCGCGTTTCTCAAGATCATGCGCAATGGTTCGCCAGAACAAATGCTGGCGGCGCGAGTCGCGCGCCGGGGATCGACAGGCCTGCCGCTTGCGGCCGTCCCGGGAGAAATGAATATTCGCGCCGAGGAAGCCGCGAAACTGATCGCAAGAGCAGGAGTGGTCCGCTGCGATCAAATGCTCATCTCGACCGATGCATTCGCCAAAGCCAAGGCCGACACACTTCAGGCCACCAAAGCATTCCAGGACATGAATCCTCTCGTGGCGGGAATGAGCAAAGAAGAATTGCGCGATCGCGCCGGCTTGAGCGCCGAAATCTTTCTCGGCGTTCTCGAAAAATTAGTGGGAGAGAAGAAACTGGAAACTGCAGGCGAGCTGGTTCATCTGCCGGGACGCGGCGTGACGATGCAAGATGAAGAAGCCGAATCCAAGAAGATCATCGAGCACGCATTCGCTTCCGCAGGATTGAAGGTGCCATCGTTGAAAGAAGTGCTTGCGGGCCTGAAAGTCGACAAGATTCGCGCGCAGAAAATTGTAACGCTGCTTTTGCGCGAAAAAGTGCTGATCAAGATTTTCGAGGAACTGGTTTTCCATCACAGCGCGCTCACCGACCTTCGTCGCACGATTGCTGCGCTCAAAACGAGTTCTCCGAAAATCGATGTCGCCCGCTTCAAAGATCTGACCGGAGTCAGCCGCAAGTATGCAATTCCACTGCTTGAGTATCTGGACCGCGAGCGGGTAACGCGGCGCGTGGGAGACGAAAGAATAATTCTGTAGCTGAACAGGCGGGACGTGGCTTGGTTGAAATGCGACTTTATAATGAAGAGCAATTCTTTCTTCCGCGCAATGCTAACCATTCGTTCCGCCACGATCGCCGACTGCGCGCTCATACGACGCTTCATCTGGGAGCTCGCCAGCTATGAGAAAGAACCAGAGAAGGTGCAGACGACCGAGGCCGACATAGCGCGCGACGGATTCGGCGTGGATTCTCAGTTTCGCACGCTGATTGCGGAATGGAATGCAGAACCCGCGGGCTTTGCCCTTTTCTTCGACTATTACTCCACGTGGCGAGGCAAGGGATTCTATCTGGAGGACCTCTTTGTTCGTCCTGAATTTCGCGGGCGCGGAATCGGCTCGGCGCTCTTTGCTCGTGTGGCTCGGGCCGCGGAGCAGGAGGGCCGCAGCTTCATTAAGTGGTCTGTGCTGGATTGGAATACGCCCGCCATCAACATGTATAAGGCACTGGGCGCCGAGTTTCTCGACGAATGGACGAGCGCTTTATTAGCGGGAGACAGCTTACGACAATTGGCGGACAAGGATCTGGTGGAAAGAGACTCGTGATTCAGGTACGAATCATCGGCGCGGGTCTGGCAGGATCGGAAGCGGCGTGGCAGTGCGCCCGGCGCGGTGTCGCCGTCGAATTATTCGAAATGCGGCCGTTGCGCACGACTCCAGCACATCAGACGGACGCATTCGCCGAACTGGTCTGCTCGAACTCCCTGAAATCCGATAGCGAAAATACCGCGCCCTGGCTGCTGAAAGAAGAGATGCGGCGAGCGGGATCTCTGCTGCTTGAAATCGCGCGCGCCACTACCGTTCCCGCCGGCCACGCACTTGCAGTTGACCGAACCAAGTTTTCGCGCAGAGTGACGCAGGAGATTTCCCGCGATCCGCTGATCACGATTCGCCGAGAAGAGGTCATGCAAGTAGAACCCGGCAGACTCACGATTATTGCCACAGGCCCGTTGACATCGGATGCACTGTCGCAAGAAATTGTGCGGTTGAGTTCGGCTTCCGTACCGAATGGAGAAGCTGTCGCCGACCCTTCGCTCGGCAAAGCCCCGCCACCACACAACAATCTTTATTTTTACGATTCGATCAGCCCGATCGTAGAAGCTGATTCCATCGACATGAGCAAGGTCTACCTGGCTGCCCGATACGACAAAGGTTCGGCTGACTATATTAACTGTCCGATGTCGAAAGACGAGTATGACCGGTTCTACGACGCACTGCTCGCGGCGCAATCGGTCGAAGAGAAAGACTGGGAAAACCTTAACTACTTCGAAAGCTGCCTGCCGATCGAAGAAATCGCGCGCCGCGGACGCGATACGTTGCGTTTCGGGCCGATGAAACCGGTCGGACTCAAAGATCCTCGCAGCGGCAAAATGCCCTATGCAGTCGTGCAATTGCGGCAGGAGAACCTACGCGCCGATTCCTACAACCTGGTCGGATTCCAGAATCATTTGAAATTCGGAGAACAGGCGCGCGTTCTCAGCTTGATCCCCGGGCTCGAACACGCGCGCTTTTTGCGCTACGGGCAGATTCATCGCAACACCTACATCAACGCTCCTGCGCTGCTGAGTCCAACTTTGCAAATGAAGGCGCACCCGAACGTGTTATTCGCCGGGCAAATCTGCGGAGTCGAGGGGTACGTGGAGTCGATTGCAACCGGCCTGATGGCGGGCATGCATGCCGCGGCGCTCGCAACTGGCGCCGAGCCGGCGCCTCCACCACGGGCGAGCGCCTTTGGTTCTCTTATCCACTACATCACGCACGCGGAAAGCAAAAACTTTCAACCAGCGAACATCACCTTCGATCTGTTACCGGCGCTCGATCGAAACGTGCGCGATCGCAAAGAGCGGCATCGGCTGCAATGCGAACTGGCTCTGCGCGAGTTTGGAGATTGGCTCAGGCGCAACGCGCTACAACCGGCGTCTGCCGCATCTTGAGTTGCGGAATTTCAGGGCCATCGGTGAAGTGCCGGGCATCCTTTCTCCGTTGACGCCTAATGCTCGATGCGATACCTTTGCGAACGCGAGGTTACCGCGTGCCGCTCTCTGCCGTTGATTGCGTACAACCCACCATCCAACACACGCGGGAGCAATTGTTTCGCCCGTTTCGCTGGGGCCAATGGTCGCGGCTCGCGCTGGTGGGAATTCTGGCAGCCGAGCTTCACGCCGGAGGCTGCAACTGGAGTGGCTTCAATGTTTCGCTGCACAGACCGCGCCGCAGCGTGCCATGGTTTCAATCTCTTTCGAGCCTGCCATTTCACTGGCCTCCTGGACGCGTTCCCACACAAATCTCCGAGCACATCGCGCAGTTTCTTGTCCTGATCGCGGTCGCCATCTTCGCCCTCGTGGTGCTGGCTTTCATATTCCTTTACATCAACAGCGTTTTCCGCTTCATCCTCTTCGACTCGGTTTTGCAGCGGCACTGTTCGATTCACGAGGGCTGGCAAAAATGGCGTCGCGCTGGCGGACGATTTTTTCTCTGGCAACTCGTCTTCCAGATCGCATCCATGCTGTTTCTGGGAGTTCTGATCGGGTTGCCGCTGGCCCTGGCTCTTGCAGCGGGATGGGCAACCGATCTGCGCGAACATATCGGCCGCATCATCTTCGGGGTTGCCGTTTTCGGAGGGCTGCTCTTGTTCTTCTTGCTGGCAGTGGTTGTTGTTCAGTTGCTGGCTAGAGATTTTCTGGTGCCAGTCATGGCTCTCGAGAACCTCGACTTTGCCGACGGCTGGCACCGTCTGCTCGCGATCATGCGTCCGGAGAAAGGACGCTTCGCCGTTTACCTGCTGCTGAAAGCCGTGCTCGCCATTGCGGCGGCCATCTTGTTCACGATCATCGCGATCATCCCGGGGCTGCTGCTCTTTGTGCCGGCTGCGCTGGTTGTGATCGCGGGCCATTCCGCCGGGCTGGAGTGGAACGTCACGACAGTCAGCCTGGCAATCATCTTCGGCAGCATATTGCTGATTTTCTTTATCTACCTAGTCGCTTGGGTTTGCGTGCCCGCTACGGTTTTCTTTCCCGCGTACGCAATCTATTTTTTCGCTTCCCGGTATCCGGCTCTCGACGCGCTGCTGCACCCTGCGCCGCCCGCGCCCGAATTGCCCCCGCTTCCGCAGTCTCCGCCACCGTTTGAAGCGCCTCCGTTCCCACCGTCGGCTGAACCGATCGGGTGATTTTTCGCTGCACCAGGTCGCTTCTACCGTGGAACTCGCCGTGGCCTGTAGGTGTCAAATAATTCAAGACACGCGCGTGCCGATTCTGGTTTCCGATTCTGGTTTCCGATTCTGTTTCAACCAAGGGAAATGCAGATGGCATTCTCCACGGCAGGCGGTGGTCCGTTTTCTACGAGGCCAAAGATGAACGTCACTCCCCTGATTGACGTTCTGCTGGTGCTCATCATCGTTTTCATGATCGTTGTCATCGACCAGCGGCCGGTTGGTTTGCAAACCGAAATTCCACAGCCGCCAAATCCCAGAGATCGCACGATCCCGCCAACTCAAACCACAATTGTGATTCAAATTCACCACGCGAAGACGGTCACAGCGCGCTCACAGGCGGAGAACGCGCAGGCAGAACATCCTCAGGTGATGGTGAATGAAGAAATAGTCGAATGGGATCACCTGCGCGAACGCCTGCGGGACATTTTCGCCATTCGCGTGGAGCGAGTCGCCTACGTCGAAGCCGATGACGATATTGATTTCCAAGACGTCGCAGAGGTGATTGCAATTGCCCGGATCGCCGGTGTCGAGCGC
>JASHOU010000131.1 GCA_030038475.1 Terriglobales bacterium
GCAGGTTCCGCGTGATCGTGGTTACCCAGGTCATGAACGCTGCTTTACCGGAGTCGTAGGTATTCAGCGTGCGGTAAACCTTGATGAAGACCTCCTGGGTGAGGTCCTGTGCATTCTCGGCATCCCCGGCAAATCGATAGCAGACGTTGTAAATCCGCCGGTGATAACGCTGAACGATCTCCTCCCAGGCCGCGGCATCGCCCGCAACGCAGCGACGGACCAGCAATCCGACAACCTGGGTTTCATCCAAGCCAGACTCCGTGAGCAGCACACCGAACGAGAAATTACGCTTTCGCCATAATCATGCAGGGATCAAAAATACGTTTTTCACCGAGGTTAGTGTCATCGAAATTGGGTTGTCATCCTGAGCGACCGGGGTCCCCGGCAAGCCGCTTTTGCTAGCTGGGGTGCGGAAGCGAAGGACCTATGCAACTCCCGTTCCCGGAACAGCTCTCAACAGCACACCACATCTACGTTTCTGTCGAAGCAGAAGTTCCCTTGAATCATGGAGCTAGCGATTGTAGGGGAAAGCAGGGTCCAGTTGCCAGCGCAGAGTTCCAGACAGGGGGCAATCGTGTGCACAGCCGCCGAATGCAGGCCTCAGGCCGTAAGTTTCCAGTGGTCCTTAGAGTCGGTTTTGTGAGCGATTCCCTTCGTCTCCAGCAGGTAGAGCGATTGGCGCACGTTGCGTAGCCGCTCTCGGAACCGATGTGCGATGTCGGGCACCTCGATGATGAATTCGCCGGGGGAGGGCGCATTCATGCGGCCATATTCGACAATCTCATGCGCGAGCTCTTCAGCTTTTTTCTGTGGCAGGCGGCGACGGAGAACTATTTCAAGCAGTTCTTCTCTTAAAAGCCTTTAGCCGTTCCCACATCTTTCGGGGAGTCTATCTCGCTTGTGCGTAATTGTAGCCGAGGGTTTGGCTTGGAGAGTCGACGAGGTCTGGTTTGTTCGGCTTTCGTAACAGGCCTGCCGCCCTACGCAAATCGCACTTTAACATCCGGGCCCTTATCGAGGTGAATGCTCTCAATGAACCGCACCCGTCCGGTCTTCAACGTCAGAATCACCGACGACGTTCGCGTCCCCTCGCCGAAGAAGCGGACACCTTTCAGCAGCGCGCCTTCGGTCACGCCGGTGGCAGCAAAAATCATCTGTTTGCCGGGAGCAAGATCCTCGGCTTCGTAGATTCTTTTGCCGTCCTTGATTCCCATCTTGGCAATGCGCTCTTCGAGCTCGGGCTTGTCGATCACCAGGCGTCCCTGCATGTATCCGTTGAGGCATCGAATGGCTGCGGCGGTGATGACGCCTTCGGGCGCGCCGCCCGATCCCATCACCGCGTGTACACCGGTTCCAATCACCGCCGCGGCAATGCCGGCCGAAAGATCGCCGTCGCCGATCAGCCGGATGCGCGCACCAGCTTTGCGAATGTCGGCAATCAACTTCTCGTGCCGCGGGCGGTCGAGCACGATCACCACCAGATCCTCGACGCCGCGATGCAAGCGACGAGCGATGTTTTTCAGGTTGACCGCCACAGGCGCATCGAGCTCGACCGCGTTTTTACATGACGGGCCGACTACGATCTTTTCCATGTAGCAGTCGGGAGCGTGCAGCAGCCCGCCTTTTTCCGACGCCGCCAGCACGGTGATGGCTCCGGGCGCACCCGTGGCGCAGAGGTTGGTGCCTTCGAGCGGATCGACGGCAATATCGACCTGCGGCACCTCGCGTCCATCCGGGTAACTGCCGCCGACATGCTCGCCGATATAAAGCATGGGTGCTTCATCGCGTTCCCCCTCGCCGATCACAATGGTGCCGCGCATGGGCACGGTGTCCATGGTTTTGCGCATGGCCTCGGTCGCCACCTCGTCGCTCAACGGACGGTTGCCCTGGCCCATGGTGCGCGCCGATTCGATGGCGGCGTTTTCCACCACGCGCAGAAATTCGAGCGCCAGATCGCTTTCGAGGTTTTCTCCAAAATTCTTGGTGTGTGGCTCCGGACGCGAGGTTTGCATCGCCATCAAGCTTCTCCAATAAGTATAGAAATGCGACAAGGAAATATAGTCTCTTCGGGGCGCGGAGGGAAGGGCAGGAATCACAAGGCAAAGGTACGAAAGAAGGACGTTCGCGGGTCGTCTGCTAATCTCTTCTTCATGCCAAGCGATCGGAAGGAACCAGTCTTTATCTATTCGGAGAAACAGGTGGCGGAAAAAAGTACGCTGGCGCGGCATTTTCTCGAGAATCGCGCTCGCCTGAATGAAAACGTAGACCAGGCGGATAACTTCCTCGTCAAACGCTTCTACAACCTGGACCACAATACCTACCTCGAAGGCGCTCTGCCGGCCAAATACAAAGAGCTGATGGGACTGGCCGCCTCGGCTTGCCTGCGTTGCGACGATTGCGTTACGTATCACATCATTCAGTCTTATCGCCTTGGTGTGACACGCGCTGAGCAGGAAGAAGCGATCAACGTAGCGCTGATCATCGGCGGAAGCATCGTCATCCCCGAGCTGCGCCGCGCCTACGAATTGCTGACTGAACTTTACGGATAGGAACACCGAGTTACGGGTAATAACGCGCGGCCAACCGGCCCTTTGGGGCGTCGTCAGTGGAGGAGGGTACTACGTTTGCGACGCCCCAACCATGGCCGCGCGGCTCATTTTAGCCCGACTCCATAGACGTACTGATAACCCGAGCCGCTTTGCGATACCGGCGAAAACGATCCGAAAAGCAGGGTGTTCTCGAGGAAGGTGACAAAGACATCCTGCGGTTGATTGCCGTGCATGATGCGGAAGGTGAAGAGTCCATAGCAGGGATCAGCCAGCTCGCTCGCTGAACCGTTGTAAAGATAAGAAGTGCTCGCAACCGGCGATAACGCGCCCATGAACAGCACGTTCGACTGCGAGTCGGTTACCGTGACGTTGCCGGCCGCGTCAACCGTGATGGAAGCGTGGCCGAGCGAAGGCGTTCCTGACTCCTGATTATTCTGGCCCACGCTGGCGTTGGTTTTCTGGTAATAGATGGCTTTGTAAGCGCCGGCGAAAGAGGGATCAAAATTCAGGCTGGCCGCTTTCTTCAGGCCAAGAATGGCTCCGTTCGGTGAGTCGACCACAAACACTCCGCTGGGCGTTCCGAAAACGTAATCGACCCCCTGGCCCGGTTCTGTCAGGCTCATAAAAGTGCCGGAAGGATCCTCCTGAAAATCGCTAGCGGCAAACGAACTGGAATTGAATGGGTCGGGCGACCCGCCGTTGCCGAGCGCGCCGTACGGCCAATAGCTGCTGGTGGTGACGTTGCCGCTGCCATCAATCACGACCGAGCCGGCGTCGATTCCACCGCTCGAGGTACGAAATTGCAGGTAGTTGAATTGCTTGTTTTCCATGGCAGCGAGCGAAATCGGACTGGCTTCAACCGCCGTAACCAGCGCCAGCGTGTTGTGGTTAGGGCCGGCTTTGTCGGCTTCGATCAGCAGCGCATAATTCGGCACTTCGTAAGCCGATACCAGATTGCCGGTCGGATCGTTCAGCGTGTACGAGCCATCCGAGTTGACTGTATAAGGAATGACACCCGTATCGCCGTTGGAATAATTCGAATAAGAAAGAGTTTGCGCCACCGAATTGAGGCTGATCGTCAGGAAATCTCCGACCGAAGCTGTGCCGCTGTAAGCGCGCACCGCCTGCGAACCGGAGTTGCTACCGCTGCACGCGATCAGGATCGATAATGCAGCGATGGCAATTAATGCAGCAATGGCAATGCGAAGTTTCATCGAGACGCCCCCTCTTGCGGAGTAAATCGGCAGCAAAGGCACCGCACTTTACCGTTGGGGCCGGACTTCGGAGAGGTTACTTTGGAATGAGAAGCTTTGACCGGAGTGGCTAACCGTTTGGCCTAAAATGCGTCCACTCCCGTCACGCTCGCCCCGATAATCAGTGTGTGGATATCGTGCGTGCCCTCGTAGGTCTTCACCGATTCCAAGTTCATGAGGTGCCGCATGATCGGATAATCGTCGGCCACGCCGTTGGCCCCGAGGATATCTCGCGCCATGCGCGCGCACTCCAGCGCCATCCAGACATTGTTTCTCTTTGCCATCGAGATATGCTGGTGCTCGACTTTGCCGGCGTCCTTCAAGCGGCCGACCTGCAACACGAGTAACTGCGCCTTCGTGATCTCGCTGATCATCCAGGTCAGTTTCTCCTGCACCAACTGGTGCGAGGCAATCGGCTGGTCGCGGAATTGTTTGCGCAGCAGCGAATATTGCAACGCGCAGTCGTAACACGCCATCGCCGCTCCAACCGCTCCCCACGCGATTCCATAACGCGCCTGGTTCAGGCACATCAGGGGAGACTTCAACCCTCCCGATCCCGGCAACAGATTCGACTCCGGAATGCGCACGTCCTGCAACGACAGGCCCGATGTCACCGACGCCCGCAGCGACCACTTGCCATGAATGTCATCCGCCTTGAAGCCGGGTCGGTCGGTCTCGACCAGAAACCCGCGGATTTTGTCATTTTCGTTTTCGACTTTGGCCCAGATCACGGCCACATCGGCGATCGACCCGGAGGTGATCCACATCTTCTCGCCGTTCAGCACGTACTCTTTTCCCACTTTGTGGGCGCGCGTTCTCATGCCGCCGGGATTCGATCCGAAATCCGGTTCCGTCAGTCCGAAGCATCCCAGCTTTTCGCCTTTTTGCATCGCCGGCAGCCAGGTGTTTTTCTGCTCGTCCGAGCCGAAGGTATAGATCGGATACATGACCAGTGCCGACTGCACGCTGACAAACGAGCGCACGCCGGAGTCCCCGCGTTCCAGTTCCTGCGTGACCAGACCGTATTCCACGTTCGACATGCCTGCGCAGCCGTAGCCGCTGAGCGACGCGCCGAAAAATCCCAGTTCAGCCATCGGCTTGACCAGTTCGCGCGGAAATCTCCCCGCCCGGTTGCACTCCTCGATGATGGGAATGAGATTGTCTTCGATGAATTTGCGCGCCGTGTCTCGCACCAGGCGTTCGTCGTCGTTGAGCAGCGTGTCGAATCCGATAAAATCTACACCGCGGAATTTAATGGCTGGCATTTGCGGTTACTCCTAGGCTTACTCCCAAAGCTTGAGTCGAGAGCGAATAGGAAACCATTCAAAGTAGCAGAGCGGCGGGAAGTGGGCAACGCCTAGGCAGATGCGTAGTGACAGCTGCCCCCGGCTGTCTAGCGGAGCGCAGCTCCGCCGCCCGCAGCGCGGTACGCCGCGTTCCCGATTCGCATCTCCACGTGGCAAGAACACGCGCGTCGATCAGAATAATGTGGCGTAAAATCAAACGGCAAATCAAACACCAAGAAGAGGACTGCACTCATGAGTGATTCTCGACAGCTTTTACGGCACAGCTTAGCCACCATCGCTTATCGCGGGGGAAAGGCGATCCGCGATGCCGGGCCGAATTTTGCCGATTACGGCTCGCCCGAGAGTTCGCGCACTCCCGCGAAAATTCTCGCCCATATCGGCGATCTGATGGATTGGGGCCTCTCGATGGCCGATGGCAGCAGGAAGTGGAACGATTCCAAGCCGCTCGCGTGGAACGAAGAATGCTCCCGCTTTTTCGCATCGCTCAAGAACTTCGATGACTTCCTGGCATCGGACAAACCGCTGCAGGCGCCCGCGGAAAAGTTGTTGCAGGGGCCGATCGCCGACGTGCTCACGCACGTTGGGCAACTGGCCATGATGCGACGTTTGGCGGGAGTGCCGATCCAAGGCGAGAACTATTACGCCGCCGAAATTACCACCGGCCGAGTCGGCGTCGACCAAGCCGCTCCGCGCAAGCCGTTTTGATTGGACCGGGTCAGATTTTGCTACTTTGTTTGAGATTCCAGAGCGGGATCTGAAACAAAGGATGCGTCGTCATTTTGCATGCTGCATCTATAATCGAGGCGGTAAATCAGCCGGCTGAAATTTGGATAGGAGAGAAAGCGATGTCCGCCGCCATTCCCGAAAAATACGTTGATCTTTTCCGCAAGAAAGCATTTGCCAGTCTGGCCACGCTCATGCCTGACGGAAGGCCGCAAGTCACGCCGGTATGGTGCGACTTCGATGGCCAGCACGTAATTTTCAACTCGGCGCGCGGACGCCAGAAGGACAAAAACGTGCGTCGCGATCCGCATGTTGCCCTGGCCATTATTGACCCCGACAATCCCTATCGTTATCTGGAGATTCGCGGCACGGTCGTGGAGATTACCGAAGACGGCGCAGCGCAGCATATCGACAAGATGGCGAAGAAGTATCTGGGAGTCGATAAATACCCTTATGCGCGGCCGGGCGAAGTTCGCGTCATCTACAAGATTCGACCGGAACACACGAATGTGATGGGATAAATGGCGATGTGGCGCAGATACTCCTGTCCGCGAACCTCGCAATATCATCCGGCGTGTTCGTCGACCGTGTTCTAACGGTCTCAGTGTCCGCTCCCGGACAGTCCTTCCCGCGATTGATGACTCATCGCGATCCCGTGCTCCCGGCAGTCCACGAAGCTCACTTTCTTCGATAACCTTTCCGCACCTCACGAGTCAAATGTCTAGTTAAGCTTCGCCGGAACTTTGCCGGCTAATTTTCCGTAATAACAGATCAGAAGGATTGTCGTCATCGTCTGCTCGCTCAGAGGAGGGTTTATGGAGGTAGCAAAAATTGGCCGCGACGGTTTGCACGGGATCGATGCCGAAGTGAACAGCGTGTCGGCGCAACAGGTGGTGAAGGCGGCCCACGATGAACTCCTCCAATTATTGCGCCAGCGCGCCGAAGTCATGAAGCGCATTGGCACGGTGAAGCAGACGATTGCTGGGCTGGCGAATATTTTTGGCGATCAACTGCTGGGCGACGACTTGCTGGAACTGATCGACCGCAAGCCCAATGGGCGTCAGCCCGGTTTCACCAAAGCTTGCCGAAGAGTGCTGATGGAAGTGCGGCGTCCGCTCGGCGCGCGCGAGGTTTGCGTGGAACTGGAACGATATGCTCCGACCATCCTGGCGCGTCACAAGGATCCGCTGGCCTCCGTGACGACGGTTTTGAATCGGCTGGTCGATTACGGCGAGGCGCGCAGTCTGAACAACGACCGTGGCCGTCGAGTCTGGGAGTGGATTAGCGAGACCGAATCATCGAACGTCCTGCCTTCACGGAGAACAGCCTGATCTCGCTGGTCTTTCGCTCTTACGTCGGTCGAACCCAAGCCGGCCGATCTCTTAAGCGGGCCAGGGCAGCTGGTTTCCACGACTTTCCTTCGTCGAGTAGATGGAAAAGTCAGCAGTGTCCTGCTACCGAAAAATCCAACCACTTAGAAAGATCGGTCCATCCTCGGCGAAGGCGCGGCAGCTTCGCTTGTCTTCAGGAAACCAGATGCTCGACACTGCGTTCGCCGCTGGATTGGTCGTCGCATCTGGATCGGGAGTTTGTGCCGGGACAACTTTCTTCTCCCCTTGATTTTCGCCTTGCGTGCCATTCTTAGGCGACTGTTGCGACTCCATTTTCGTGGAATCTGTTTTGCCCTTATCCATCCCTTCCTGGGTGTTTGGCGGCTGAGATGCACACTGCGGTGCGACCGTGCCTTCGCTGGTTGGGGTACTCGTTAGGGATAACCCCTGCTGGTTGCCGGATGCATCGTCCCTGGATACGCGGTCTACCGACGAATCTGAGCAGGCGCTGGCGGGCAGGTTCGGCGCTGGCTGACTGGTTGGTGCGATTTCTGGAATCGCCAAGAACGGTGCAGCAATGGTTGAGGCAATTTCAGCCGGCGCGCCAAAATGTGGCCTGGATCGCGGCACGACCGGAGCTGGAACCGGGGCGTGGCCAGTTGCTGGTTGGCCCCCGGTTATCGCCGCTACGACCTGCATTTCCAGCTGGGCGGTCGATGCGCCGGCTGTCACCATGATGAACACGTCGCAGGGGCCGACGCTTCCAGCGGAGGGAACAATAGAAGCGAGTCCATTCTGATCGGTTGCGGATTGCGCCTGCGCGGAACCGAGGATGATCGGAACTCCGCCCTGGCCGCCGAGACCCTCGCCGGGCGGCCCTCCTTGGCCGGTGCTGACACGCGCCAACATGGTCGCGAAGCCGACGTTGACTCCCATGACCGGATCGTCGTTAGTGCTGCCGTCGGTGACGCGCATGACCAGCGGTTGAAACGCCTGCCCCACCGGCACGATTTGCGACGACCCGCTCACCGGCTCGAGCGTCCAAAACGACGGCGGCGTGGAGAACAAAGCAAAAGGCTGACTGCTACAGATCGTAGTGCCCTGGAAAACTGTGCACGCGCTCACCTGCACGTTGAAGGCTAGATTCGTAAGATTGGCGGTCACAGTGGCAAATCCCAAAGAGTTGGTGACGGCGCTGGATGCAGAGAGGGAAGCTGTGCCCTGAGTGACGGTGTAATTGACCGTGATATTGGGCTGAGGCACGCCGTTTTGGTTGAGCGCCTCGATCGTGAGCGGAACGGAAAGCGTCGCACCCTGGGCAATCCACTGGGTTGGGGCAACGGCGGCGAGGTTGAGCGCGGAGGAACTGGCCAGAACCGTATCAAATTGTGTCTGTGGCGGCGAATAGGATTCCGGCGCCAGTGCAATTGTGATTGTGCTCTGACCTCCCGCCGTAGGCGTGACCCAGCTGGAGGATTCTCCTGCTTCATCGCTCAGCACCGAACAGGAATTCGCTCCCCCGCACACCGAGAACTGCAAGCCGTTGCTTGCGCTCCAGGCAATGGTTGCGCCGTTTACCGGCGTGACCCCGTCGTCGGCAACGGCGCGCACGCGAATGGGGCTGGGAGCCTGCGCTCCTATTGGCGTCGACGGCTCCGCGCCTTCCAGCAAAAGCAAAAGATCGCTGACGGAAGCGCCATAGGTGAGCGCGTCGATCATTTGGGAAAAAGCGCCGGTTACGGGATTGGTAACCTGGATGGTAGCCAATCCATCTTGCGTACCGGGCGGGATCGAGGCCTGGATCTGAGTGGACATCGCAGAAAGCAGGGTGCCGTTGCTGGCATTAGACGTAACCTGCAATCCCGGAGAGAAGCCGATGCCGTTGAGCGTGGTGACGCCGCCGTTGAGAATCAGCCGCGGAGGCATGAGGGAATCGGAATACAGCAGACTTCCCTGATAAGAATAGTCGGGGCGGCCGTCGCCCCGGAAGTCGCCAACGGCCACACGGTAGGCTTCGGTGTCATTGAATTGAGCATCGAGACGGGTCATTCCATAGGTCAGGGTGTTGAATGCCGAGGGTGTGGAAGCCGGCGCAGGGTCGCCGCTCTGATCACTCAATTCCCAAATGCCAATTACGGGCTGCAATTTGTTTTCCGTGGGCTGACCTGCTTCGTCGAGCGCGAAGACTGAGACTGAAGCAGTGCGATTGGCCTGCGCGGTGAACTGGAAGTAATCGACGCTACCGTAAGGAGAGTTCCACGATCCCCATGCGCCACTTTGGGGAAGCGGAGCTGGATTGGTATAGGTCGAGCCGGTGCCGGGATCCTGCTGGGCGACTTCATCCTGCAACATCAGGATGTCTTGTTCAGCATTGGATCCGTTCGTCACCGTGACGACGATCGGCGCGAACGAACCCGACGGTGTGACCTGATAGGGAGCGTAGGGTTCGACTCCGAGCGACCAGACCGGATCGAGCGGCGTCACGGTCAACTGGTACTGGGCGATCGTTTGCCCGGTTGGAATCATCAGCTCACCGAGATCGAAAAAGCCTTCAAGCGTCTGGTCGCTCGACCCCCATTGGCTGTAGGGAAGGCCGTTCGGGGCGATGTATCCATTGATGATGTTACCTGCGTTGCCGCAAAACAGGAATCCGGAGACGGACGTGACTGTGTATTGCGTCGAGGGCTGACCCAGAACCATCAGTTCGGCGACCACGTTGACGCCCTGCATCGGTTGCACAGCATTTCCGGATGCGTCAGTGAAATAGACACTGCCGTAAATTCTGCCCGAGGCTTGCGGGTTATTGGCGGGTGGATAGAGCTTGGTGAGCGAATCCATGTCATCCATCTTGGGAATGGCAGGGTTGGGATAGCACAAGTTTATGGGCACGCAGGAAATCGGATCGATATAGTGCATCACCGGAAAGCCCGCAAAATCGGCTTGCGTCGGAGGAGGGTTGCCTGTGATCACATTCAGATTCGCCTGCGACCATCCCAAACCAATGGTGCTCCCGAGAACACGCACCAAACGGTATTGAACATCCGGCAGTTGCGAGCTGGTGGCGGCGCAGACTCCGTTGATGACCACCAGCGAGTGCACGATGTTGCCCGCAGCGGAGAAGTTGTTGGGCCCGCCATAGACGGCGTTGGTAAAACAGTCGGCGAGATCGCCGGCGCCTTCGCCAAGGATGGCGTCGGTAACGGTTCCATCGTAGTCGTAAACAATTCCGACAGGAGTGCCAGTAGCTTCAGGGGTGATGTCGGCGGGGGCGGTGACGACTCCGAAGCCGTTGGTTTGAATGTTGCTGCCGTTGACGTCTTCGGCGAGTTGCCCACCCCACGATACGGCGAGGGTGGTGCCGGAGATACTGGTCCAGGCGCTGAAAGCAGTGGCCACGAAGCTGTTGGCTTGCGCATTGTCCAGGATGGGGCTCAGATCTCCCTGGTCGGTGAAGTACTCGACTGAGCCGTTGGCCCAAACTAGCGGCTGGCCTTCGACGCCAGGGTTGTAGCCGGAGCCAGCCACGAATGCAGGATTGGCTGCATTAGCGGCAAAACAACCAACCAGGAATGCGGCAACGATCAGGATTCGCCGGGGCATGATCACTCCTCCTCACTCATTTCTGGCGCTGCGAATGGCGCGCTCCAGTTGACGAACGCTAACGGTTTCGTTATCGACGGTCGCACGCGTGCGGCCGGATGAAGAGACCCCTGACGTAACGACTGCGGATGACGCCAGAGAGCGTTGCGACACGTTATTGCCTGTCTGATCGAGAAAGACCTGGCCCAGCGATCCGCCTACGGGGCTGGTAAGGCCCAAGCGGCTGAGCGGATATAAGAAGAGCAAAACGTGCTGGCCCGCGCTCATTGGGCGATGCATGGACCATGCGCCTGCCCACTCGTGGATGGTGAGAACTTGCCCGGGCTCGACACCAGCGATCGGCTCATCAATGCGGAAACGCAGCTCGATCGAGGGAGTTGGGCCGGAAGTGGGTCGAGCGGTTGCCGCGGCCAGGGACGGCACGGTTTCGAGGGTCGGCATTTGGGCTGCCGTGGCGCCTTGTGGTGCATTCGCGAGGACGGTTCCGGCGAAAATCATTCCGGCGCGGCGCGAGAGCTGCTTCCATCTCGGACCAAGTATGCGCTCAGCAACGATCTGATCCGATTGCTGGGCAGCAGCTGGGCACAGTAATAGGTTCGACAGGCACAAGAACAGGCAAGCTGCGGCTAACAGAAGTGCCGACGCACGCATAGCAATTCTCTTTCTGGAGGAAAACGGGACCGGGAGAGATCCTGGGAGTGATGTGAGATTAGCGGATGAGGCGTCGGGTGGATGTGCTGGCGATCACTGTGGATTTGTGACGAATCGCCATGATTGGGCTCGCGCGGTACCGGTTCTAGCAAACCGGTTGAAGAAGTCGGATGCTGGTCCCGGCGCGAGAGACTACTTCTTCTTGAACCGGCGGTTCGCTTTCCTGTTCGCTTTCATCTGCGCCTTCTGGGCTTTCTTCATAGCCTTCCGTTGTTGCTTGGCGGCCTTTCTCATCGCCTTTTGCTGGTGTTTCATCTCTTTGCGGGATCTGCGCGCATATTGCTCGCGCGTCATGGTTTGCCCTTGAATCGGGAGCGCGCCAGCCACACACAGAGCAACCAGCAACAGCATGAAAGTTGCGATTCGCTTCATAACCTCTCCGAACGGAAACTCTGCACCGATCTTACACCGAAGCTGCGACCGGGTCGGCCCCTGAACGTTACTTTTGTAATCCGACCCCTCGCGGAAACCCGCCGCTCATTTTCAGAACGCGATTGAATTTCATGCTTGCATGTTTCCCATCGTCCATGACCGCTTTGCCTCAGTGAATGGTCTTTGTCTTCCGCGACATGTAATCCATCAGCAAATACTGGCCGAGCGTGTAGGGTGTGGTGAAGTAAGCCTTGCCGCGGCACATCTGCGTTACTTTCTGCACGAACTGGACCAGGCCGTAATCCGACGCCAGCATGAATGTGTTGATGAGCACGCCAGCGCGTTTGCACTTGGACACTTCTTCGAGCGTCTGGCTCACCACTAGTGGGTCAAGTCCAAAAGCGTTCTTGTAGATGCGCGAGTCGTCGAGCGTCAGCGCCGAGGGTTTGCCATCGGTGATCATGACGATCTGCTTCATATCTTTTCTCTGTCGTTGCAATATCCTCTGCGCCAGGCGTAGCCCTTCGCGCGTGTTGGTGTAATACGGACCGACCTTCACGCGCGCCAGTTGCGAGAGCGGGACTTCTTCGGCCGAGTCGTGAAAGAGCACCAGCGACAGCGAATCTCCGGGATATTGCGTGCGAATCAGCTGCGAGAGCGCCATGGCAACTTTCTTTGCCGGAGTGAAGCGGTCTTCGCCATACAGAATCATGGAATGCGAACAGTCAAGCATCAGCACCGTCGCGCAAGAAGATTGATACTCGCACTGGTGCACCTGCAAGTCGCTGTATTCGAGATTCAGAGGTAATCCCAGGCCTTCGCGATGGATGGCCGACGAGAGCGTAGCCGTGATGTCAAGGTTCAGCGTGTCGCCAAATTCATACGGTTTTGCCGCGCCGCTCGACTCAATGCCGGTTGCCATGTCGCGCGTATCGTGGCGTCCGAAACTCGATTTGCCAAGCGAGCCGAGCAGGTCGCGCAGGGCTTTGAAGCCCAAAAAATCGAGGCTTTTGTCGGTGATCTCGAACCTTGCTTGCTGCTGCGCGTCGCCAACCTGCCCGCCAATACTCGACTGCTTTGACAGATCGTGCGGCTGGGCTTGCCAAGGACGATCAATCGAGATGTAATCTTCCTGCTGCATGCGTTCAATCAGCTTTTCGATCAGTTCTTCGAGTTGACCTTCCATCTGCATCTGCTGCAGCCGGTCGCGCATTTCTTCGTCGAACATTTCGCCATTGAGCAGCGCCTGTTCGAGCGCGCGGCGCAATTCGTCGAGCGTTTGCTCGCCGTCGCTATTCTGCATCTCATACCAGAAGTTGTCGTTGAATCCGCTCTGAAGGAAATAATCGGAGAGTGCGCTGAGCAGGCCTTCCATGCTCATTTCGCCGGCAGGGTCGGGAACGTATTTGCTATAGCGGATTCTCTTCATAAATCGTCGCTAGTTCTGAACGAATGCTCTCAACGGGCAAGTTCCCGCAACTTCGCAACCGTCTCCGCCGGATCGGTTCGAATCGTATAATCCGCATTCACATCGGCCGCGCGAATAGTCCCTTCCTTGTCGATCACGTACCGTGCGGGCATCGGCAACCGAAATTCGGGCTCATCGTTAAATCTGTCCAATGTGACGCCGAACGATATGTAAAGCTCGCGCAAATAGTCCGGCAGGGTAAACACCAGCCGGAACTGCTCGGCAACCTTCAGGTGAAGATCGGTCAGAATGTCATAAGTCAGGTTCAGTTTCTTGTGCATTGCCCGCGTGTAACGGTCGAACTCGGGCGTGAGCACCACGATCTGCGCTCCCAAGGCTCTCACCTCTGCATAAACCTGCTGTAGAGCCTCCAGCTCCATGTTGCAATAAGGTCACCAGTGTCCTCGGAAGAAGCTGACGACAAGCGGCCCATCGCGCAGCAGATCGCTCGATTTCACCTCCACATGATCCTGATTGAACAATGTGAAGCTGGGAGCGTGATCCCCAACCTTCAGCGCTCGTCCCTCAATCCCGGTAGCCTTGAGCTCCGCGGTCGCGCGGTGCATCTTCTCGATCGCCTCAGGCGAGGCAGCCCGCGGACCAGCGCCCGACTCAAACTCTTTCCTGTATGCATCCAGCCGTTCCTGAAGAGTTGCCATTGTCCTCCTTGCTAGAAGAAAGCGTATTTACTCTGCGTACCTGGCTCGCATCGGCGAGTCTGCGGAATCGATCCGCAACCCCGTTCGCCGACCAACTCAAAACTCAATTAAAACTTCTCTTCCTTCCAAACTCCGAGTCATCCGGTTCGAATACTCGCTCTTGTTTTTTTACAGGTTTCTCGCCTGCGGTGAACACGCGCTCCTCGTTGCGGCCGATTTTTTTGTGCGCGTGCAGACCCTCAAGAATGAACTCGGCCGCCGATACCTGCAACTCCGCGGCGTCTTTCGCGGTCACGCTCAGCTTGCTGAGTTTTTCCAGCAGACCCTGAATCTGAGTCAAGCCCTCGAGAACTTCCTCGGCTCCGGCATTATCGCTGAGTTGAATTTCGCCACCGAGGTCGAACCACTGCACCACCTGGCTCAGGTTCACGCCGTGAAGGTAGGAATCGAAGGTCTTAGCGATCGCGGTGCGGATCAATTCACGGCTCACGTGATCCGCGCCTTTCATTTCGCCTTCGTATTCGAGTTCGAGCTTGCCAGTGATGGCGGGGAGTGCGGCATAGATATCGCTGATGCGCGGCACGATCAATTTTTCGTGATGCGTCAGGGCGCGGCGCTCGGCATTCGATACGACATTCTCGATGGCGGAGATCGGCAGGCGCTGGCTCACACCAGAGCGCTTGTCGATCTTCTTGTCGTCGCGCGCGGCAAAGGCGATGCGCTCGATCACCTCCTGCACATACTTCGGAATTTGAATCTGGGAGCCGTTGCGGCGAGCGTTTCGATCAAGCCAGGCTTCCTGCGCGGTAATAGCGATGCCTTCTTCGACGGTTGCCGGGTAATGAGTGCGAATTTCCGAGCCGATGCGATCCTTCAGCGGGGTGATGATTTTGCCGCGCGCGGTATAGTCCTCGGGATTCGCGCTGAAGACAATGGCGACATCGAGCGACAGGCGAATCGGGTATCCCTTAATTTGTACGTCGCCTTCCTGCATGATGTTAAAAAGTCCGACCTGAATCTTGCCCGCGAGATCGGGCAATTCGTTGATGGCAAAAATTCCGCGGTTCGCGCGGGGCAGCAAACCGTAATGCACCGTGAGTTCGCTCGAGAGTTCGTGTCCACCGCGCGCCGCTTTAATGGGATCGATATCGCCGATCAGGTCGGCGATGGTGACGTCGGGCGTCGCGAGTTTTTCGACGTAGCGATGGTCGGGCGTAAGCCAGGCGACCGGCGTGGCATCAGCTTCTTTCACGACCAGCTCGCGGCAGCGGTGGCAGATGGGGGCGTAGGGATTGTCGTGAATTTCGCAGCCTGCGATATACGGCATCTGCGGATCAAGCAACGCGGTGAGGGCGCGCAGAATGCGGCTTTTTGCCTGCCCGCGCAAGCCGAGAAGAATGAAATTATGGCGGGAGAGAATGGCGTTTACGATCTGTGGCACAACGGTGTCGTCGTAACCTACGATGCCGGGAAAAATCGGGCCGCCGTCGCTGAGCCGCGACATCAAGTTCTCGCGCAGTTCATCTTTGACGCGGCGTGATGCGAGACGCTCGGCAGTGAAAGGACTTTGGCGCAATTCGCCAAGAGTCCGGGCGAAACTCATGGTGGGAAACCTCCGAAGAAACGGCCTTATGCGGATTATACCGCCCAGGAGGGTTGGCGTTCCCAGCCGTCGATTGTCGAATAGCGTGGTCAGTCCTACTGGATGCTCGTTTGAATGGTCTACGCCGAAACCCTGCTACTATCTGGTTTTGCACTAGAAGGGAGCGACCATGCGTTGGTACCACTATGTAGCGTACTTCTTCGGAGGCATGTTCCTCGCGAACGCCCTACCCCATCTCGGCAATGGAATTTCGGGACAGGCGTTCCAAAGCCCCTTCGCATCGCCACCCGGTGTGGGCTTGTCTTCCTCGACAGTCAACGTCCTGTGGGGCCTTTTCAACCTGGCCATCGGCTACCTGCTGGTCTGCCGTGTCGGCAGCTTCAATCTGCGTAAGACCCCGCACGTGCTCGTACTCGGGGCGGGCATCCTCGTCATGTCGCTAAATCTCGCCCATTGGTTCGGGCGATTCCACGGCGGGCTGTGAACCTGACTCTTGTCGACTAGCTTTTACGGACCGACGTCGCTAATAAATTAAGAGAACTGGCAACTAATTCCACCGGGCTTTCGCCGCACGCCGCAGACCAGGAAGGATTGCTTCCAGATAGCCGACGACGGCCTCCAGGCGTTTTGCTTCCGAGAGCGTTGCCAGCAGCTTCTGCTTGAAGTCGAGATCGAGCGGAAGTGATCCCGCTAACAGGAAGGAAAGATTGCCGGCGGTTTCATCTGGGCCGGAAGGTTCGGTGCCGGCGAGTTTTACGATCTCGGCATGCAGACGCACGGCCTGCGTTACGATTTGAGCGGCCGGCTGATCGCATTCATCGTCATCCTGCACCACCGAAATTTCGGCCCGCAAGAAGGCGCGCTCCTGGTTCACGTGAATCACCTCGAAGCGCTCGACGCCGCGAGTAAGAATATCCATGCGACCGTCGTCATACTTTTTTGTAACCGACATGATCTCGGCCGTGCATCCAATGTCGGCGACGCCATCCGAAGATGCGCGCACCACTCCAAAAGGCTTTTTCTGTTCCAGGCATTCGGCGATCATCTCCTTGTAGCGTGGTTCGAAGATGTGTAGCGGGAGCGGCGTGCCCGGAAGCAACACCAGTTCGAGCGGAAAGATGGGCAACAGGGAACTCACGGCGTCTCCGGTGCAGATGATTTTACGCCATAAGGAGTTCTCAGTTCTCGGTTCTCAGTTCTCAGAAAAACCTAAAGCTTTGCTTTCACTGAGAACCGCGAACTGGAAACTGAGAACTGCGGTTTGACTTGCCGCTCTTCACGCGATACAAGGGTCGCCATGGGCACAACTGGGAAAGACATGGATGGAAAAGTTGTGGTCGTGACCGGGGCTTCGATGGGAATCGGGGAAGCCATCGCCAAGGTTTTCGCCGATGCCGGAGCGAGAGTGGTTTTGTTGTCGCGTGATGCGAGCCGTGCCGAAGCCGCCCGCCAACGCGTCGGCCATACGGATCGCACCCTTGCGATGGCCTGCGACGTGCGCAATCGCGAAGAGATCGACCGCGCGCTCGGCTTAACGCTCCATAATTTTCATCGCGTCGATGTGTGGGTGAATAATGCGGGGGTGGGCATTCGCGACTCGGTCGCGGAAATGGAGCCCTCCGCATACCGGGAGTTGTTCGAAACCAATTTTTTCGGTGTGATTGCCTGCATGCAGGCCGTGATTCCCGCCATGCGCCGCGCCGCAGGCGGGAGCATTATCAACGTTTCGAGTGTTGCCGGGCATATTCCCGTGGCGTTCATGGCTGTTTACTCGGCCAGCAAATTCGCTCTGAACGCGCTCGGCAAAGGCGCCCGGCTTGAGTTGAAGCGCGACGATATCAATGTGTTAACCGTCTGTCCCGGCTACATCGCAACCGAGTTCGGCAAACACATGGTGGCCAGTCGTCAAGGCGACCTGCGCCCGCAATCGGTGCGCGGAATTACGGCTGAGCGGGTGGCGCGGGCGGCGTATCGCGGCTATCGCGCCGGAAAGCGCGAGGTCATTGTGCCCTGGACCATGATTCCCGTCGTCAAGCTGTATCAGTTATTCCCGGGCGTGGTGGAATGGGGAATGAGCAAAGCCATAGGGAGTGCACGCCAAGATGCACAAAAAGGCAATGCGCGAAGCTAAAGCTGATGCGTAAAGCTAAAGCTAAAAATGAAAAGTAAAAAAGATGAAAGTAAAGAATGGTAAATGGGCCAACTTTCTCGTGCCCGAAGCATCCAAACAAATAGGCAGAACTGCAGTCTTCCACCCCTCCGAATGGGCCGTATGCACGGCGGCCTTGGGGTGGAGGCTGCTGTTAACAGTTCGGGTCTCTTTTTCGCTAAACTAACACTGATGGCCTCACCCCCCAAGCTTTTCTACTAGCTTGGCGAATAGTTCGTGAAGTTTCCCACCGAATGCGGACGATCCAAGCAAGGCAAGTCCGACGGCCGTTAGGATTCCGCGACGACCCTTGGTTCCGATCTCTTGCATCCGAAAAACGGAACGAGTGAGTATGGGCCACGTGCAGCGATGTACCAAGAGCATCAAACACAACACAATGAACAGCACCGACAGTGCGGCGTCGAATACGTTCGTTAGCGCCGCGACTACGGCGAACATAGCCAAAAGGTCTTCGGCATCCAGATCTCCCAAAGACCCCAAGCTAAGACTGAAGGTGGCGAAGTCGAGATCGAAATCATAAAGTATTAGCGGGCTCACGAGGATAGTTGCCAAGGCGACAGTCGCAAGCACGACAGCTATGACTCGGGAAGACGACGTCGCCGTCCCAACCCAACCGAGCAGTCTCCGAGTCAGGGCAATGAAGGCGAAATCGCAAATGAGACCGCCGAGTGCCGAGGCCCCTAGGAAGATTCCCGCACTTCTACGTAATACGCCAAGCGAGAACAGGTTCACCCAGCAAGCCGTAAATACGAGAGCTATGATGATGATGATCCGGCGCGTGACCGTCCGTTTTTGTAGAAGCAAACTGGCTAAACCGATAACCGTGGCGCCCACTGTCAAACCTAGAAGCAAAAGAACGACGATCACGCCCGCTGGTATGACGTCCGCCATCCAGAGCCAGGTTCGGAGAAATACCAAAGAGAAGGTACCAACCGAGAGTGAAAACGAAACAGCTAGAGCCTTCTCAGACAGCAACTTTGGCCCGAACAGCCAGTCTAAGAACCCGGTTTCCAGCCTCGCCACCTGGGTCAGAAAGGTGGCATGCTTGGACAGCGCGAACTTTTGGTAGTCGTCAACTCTCACCCAGACGTCTTGTAATGCGGTCTGAATTCGTTCCTCTTCGCCTGGATATAGGAGTATCGCAGTGAGGACGCAGAATAGGCCTAGGAGTATTTCGAGGGAGCGGACAATCAGATGAACTATCTGCCACATGCTGCCGCGCAGCGGCATTCTAGCACAACCGGGCCCTCGGGGCGGGCCTCCCACTCGAGCCCAAATGGTCCAAAATTTCGGGCTTTTTGGTATGTTCCGCGAATCAGTGGTGGGGGTCACAGGGATTGCCGTGTGCTTCATTCAAGCCCGCGTTGGCTTGAGCAGGGAACGGCCCCTTGCGATCCTGAGCGCGACCCGGGACCGCACCGCCCTTGTATTTGTCATCCTGTCGCCGGGCGGGCACAATTTAAACCTCGCTTCTAGCCAACCGTCTCACGTCGACCTACGAAACGTGCTGAAATCTACCCGATTTCGCTAGAATAGGGCTTATGAGATTCCCTTCCCGACCAGCGTTCCCGGCGTTTCCGTCGTTTTCTGAGAGATATTCTGCGGCCGCACTTTTAAGCTTTGTTCTGCAATGCACTGTTCTGTCTCTCATCGTCACGGTCGTGTTCATGATGCCGCAGCCGGCGAGCGCGCAGGAGGGTCCGCTCGATAAATCCCAGCCCACGGGCATTACCGTCGATGAGATCATCAAACGTTTCTCGGCGAAGGAAAAAGAGTTCAAAGCGGCGCGCGATCAATACACCTACCGGCAGGACGTAAAGGTCATGACGCTGGACGGCGATACTCCGGACGGCATGTACCAGGAGGTCTTCGACGTAACCTTCGACGACCAGGGTCACAAGGTCAAGAACGTGGTCTTTGCGCCGCAGCCCACGCTGACCCGCATCATGATGACGGAAGAAGATTTCGATGACATCGAGAACCGGCTACCCTTCGTTCTTACCGAGGACGAAATCGGGGAATACGAAATACTCTACGTCGGGAAGCAAAAGCAGGACGAATTGAACACCTACGTCTTCGATATCGCGCCCAAGCAGATCGTAGGCAAGAAGCGCTATTTCCAGGGACGCATCTGGGTGGACGACCGCGATTATCAGATCGTGGAAACTTACGGCAAGACCGTACCCGACATCAAGAAAAAGAAGGGCAACGAGAATCTGTTCCCCAAGTTCACCACCTGGCGCGAGCAGGTCGATGGCAAATATTGGTTTCCCACTTACACGCGAGCTGAGGACACACTGCAGTTTTCCATGGGCGGCGTAAGGATTCGCGAGATCGTCAAGTACACCAACTATCGGCGCTTCGGATCGAAGTCGAGGATCACCTACGAAGGCCAGGAAGTGCAGAAGGCGGATCCGTCGAAGCCCAATCAGAACCCGCCGGATACGACGAAGCCGCAATAAGCAAAGTTTCAAGGTTTCAGAGTTTCAAAGTTTCAATGGAACAGTGCTTTGCCTACGCTGCAAGTCGTTTTGTTGGACGCTTCCTCTCCTGTAGCGAATCGATCAAACGGTTTACCAACCCGAGAACCTGATAAGATTCGTTCTCCAAGCTGGTGAGCAGTTGTCTTTCTAAGAAGCCGATCTCTGCTGCGATTGCTAACTGCGTTTCGGCTTCGAGCAGCGACCCTCGGGCCTGACCAAGGAAATGCTGGAATTCTCCTGCGGTCAGCCTGCCTTGTCCCTCCGCTATATTCGACGCGACGGATACGGCCGCTCTCCGAATTTGCGAAACTGGCCCGTAGGTCTCAGACCAGGGAAAATCGGACGTAGCTTTATAGATGTGGACGGCGAGCGACCGAGCCTTTTGCCAGGCCAGCAACTCCCGATATGAGCGAGCCATAAATATCTTCCTCACAAAGTTGTATGTTTGGCCGAAAGGGATTAGGAACGCAAGGCCACAAAAGGAGGGTAGAACAAAGAAGTTCTGTCTCAAGGTTTCCGAGTTTCGTTGAAACTTTGAAACTCTAAAACCTTGAAACCTTAGTAAAACAGATACTTTCTCCACTTATCGTCCGAGTGCCCCATCAACCGCATGATGTGGCGGCTGGTGTGGAGATTGAAGGAGCGGGGTTCGCGCGCGGGCTTCATGTTGGCTTCGTGCGGAAGCTGGTTGCCCTTGCGGCGATTGCAGGGATGACAACAAGCGACCAGGTTCTCCCAGGTTGACAGGCCGCCGCGCGAGCGCGGAATTACGTGGTCGAGCGTAAGCTCGCCCGAGGGGAGGGTAGTGCTGCAATACTGGCAGGTATTTCGGTCGCGCAGCAGGATATTTTTGCGCGACAAAGCCCGCGACTGATGCGGAATGCGGCGATACTCCAGCAGGCGAATCACGGAAGGCACGCGCACGGCAACGCGGGCGGCGTGCAGGAAGTGGCCGTTCTCTTCCTCGGTCATCGCCACTCCTTTCAGTACCAGCACGATGGCGCGGCGCGCAGCGCAAACATTGATCGGCTCGTAGGAGGCGTTCAGCACCAGCACCGGCTGGTGCAGAGCGTGACCATCGCCATCCTGATGCAGGCCCGAGGCAAACGTAGCCGGGGGGTAGTGCGAACGCGTGCCGAAATTGTGCAGTCGCAATGACATAAAATTAGTTCAAGTTCTCAGCTCCCAGTTCTGAGCACCGCCGGCAGGTCTACTGAGAACTCTTTTCCGGCGAACGAGATGACATCAAATATCTTCAATGTGCGCGCCACCGTCACGACCCATACTCGCGCCGCGCCCGCGCGCAGAAGAACCCGCGCACACTCGGATGCCGTGGTTCCGGTCGTAAAAACATCATCGATCAATAAGATGTCGCGATTCAATATCCGTGTTGGATCGCTCACCGCAAAAGCGCCACGCAGGTTCTCACGGCGCTGATGACGGGTCAGCCCGATCTGGCTGCCAGTGTCGCGGCGGCGCAGCAGAACCCCTCTGCACAGTTCAAGCCTTTGCGGCTGCGACAGTTGCTTCAGCGCGGCGCGGGCAACGAGTTCGGCCTGATTGAATCCTCGCTCTGCCTGCTTGCGCTTGTAGAGAGGAACGGGAATTACAGCTATTGTTCCCGCCGGCATCGCCTGTAGCAGAGTCGCAATCGTCTCTGCTGCCATCCGTCCCAACAGCGCAGCCGCCGGTCGCACTTGTTCAAACTTGAGCAGGTGAATCAAATCCCGCAGTTCGTTCTCGTAGCTCCCATAGGCGACGGCCCGCTCAAATAAAGGCTGCGCCCGCCGGCAGAGCTGACAGCGGGTCTCGGCCGTAGCCAGGTCTGAACGGTCTTCACTCCTGTGATCTTCACTCCTTTGATCGCCGAAAGTGTAAAGATGCAACCCTTCGCCGCAAACCGAGCAATATGTCCCTTGCAGCGGGCGCAGAGCCTGCAGGCAGGTTTCACAAACGGGAAGCCGGGAAACTCGGATCAGCGGTGAACCACAGATTCGGCAATCGGCGGGGAAAAAAGTGAAGAATAAACTCGCGGCTGCGCGCTCGGCAAAAGCGGCGAACCCATTTCTGGCTAACCCATTTTTGACCGAAGCATGGTTACCCCCTTGGCCATGGGCAGCGCGTATTCGAAAGCCGGTACTGCTGAAGACGACCTCCCGGAGCCGGCAACATGGAACGCCGAGCTAGACTGAGCCAGTATAAGCTGCGGCGCAGGGCCTACGCAACGCGTTGTACTCGTGCAGTAGATGGGTGACACGTTTGCCGGCTAATGCCGAAGTGCCGGCAGGGGTGAGCTACGTTGCCACAACGACCATAGAAATCCATCCAAGCCAACCGAACCCAGGTCCGCGGCTCAGTTCCACTCCGATCCTGGCCAGCCGGCCCGAACCTGGCGGTTTGCCTCCACGAATTTGCATCTCGACACTCTATTCGAGTGTCACTAATCATTCTGAATGAGAACAGGGCAGGCTGAGACCTGCGCGATTGTGGTTGAGTCACACGTGAGGGTTGCGCGGCGCGAGTAAGAACGACGCCAGGGCGCCGCCGGCGGAAGAAAGGATCAAGGCAACGATGAAGAATGCGGCCAGCCCTGACGGGGTGAAGAGGCTGTGGATGCTGGCCTGGAATTGCGGTGTGTCGGTGTTGAGGCCATACTTGTGCGCGATTTCGATGATGCTATCGATGCACTCCTGTTGCGCGTGAAAAACAATGATGGGGATGGTGAACAGCGCGTTGATGGCGAAAACGACGATGCCAGCGGCTCCGCCGAGGCGCGCGCCAAGAGCGGTGGGCAGAGCGAATTTGCTGGCGCGGCGGTAGAAATAAACGGCCAGGGCGCCGGTCAGCATAATACCTACGAATGGAATGATGCCGATGAAAACGCCGAGCACTCCCGCCTTGAGGGCGGAACGAACGGCAATACTTCGGTTCATCATGCCCAAGCGATCGCCGGCGCGATCGAAATGCCTTTCCTGGGGCGCGGCGTGAGAAAGCTCGTCAGGCGGGGAGTTCAGGCTGGCGGCAGAAGCGCCGTCGGGTGCGGCCAGCTGCACGTGGATTTGCGGAGCGCGGCATTGTGGACAAAACGGGCGGCCATCTTCAACCGGGATACCACAGTGCTGGCAGGGATGCTCCACTTCAATGAAGCTAGCGCAGAATGAAGCTGAAGGGCAAGGCGAGGCAAGGCCTGGTGTAGTTCCCGCTCAGCGTCAAGACAAAGAGCTTGAACCGCCGAGGAGACAGGGGCACGGAGGGCCAGCGCGTCCTTCGCTCGAGGGTAGTTAGATTGTGGCATCAGATCGTGTCGTCTTTGCCGGTATGGATGCGCACGTAAACCAGGGCAAAGCGGGAACCGTGCCCGCTGTGCTTGACCGAGACGATGTGCTGGTTGCCTTCGGTTCCGACCTTGAGCTCCACAGATTCTGAGCCGACGTCATCGTGGCAGGAAACCGGCTTATCGAGTTCGCCATTGCCATCGTAGTTTACGTGACCGCCATTCCAGCCGCTGTGACATTGGATGGGCTTGCCATATTTCGGCAGCTCTTTGTTGTAGTAGGCGAGGATTTTGTCGGGCGGGTCGTCGGAGATGAACTCGGCGGCGATGACCTTCAACGAGAATCCGGCCACGGAAAGGTTGACGTTGGCGCTCTTCTTATCGTCGCCGTCATCCTTCGGAGCCGGACGAGCGCCGGGATAGACGGTAAGGCCAGCGTCGCGGATATCGGCTTGTTCGCTGACGTGCAGATCGCCGACGGGAGATTTGATGTCCACCTGCTTCTCGCCGTTCTCGCCGTTTCTGTTGGCGTTGATGCTACAGGCGGGAAGAACGGACAGGGATACGAAGAGAGCGCCCAGGGCTAGCTTTGCGGTGGCGCGGCGACCGAACATCTTAGGGTTGGAAATTTCATTGTTGAACGTTTCAGGGTTGAACATTTTAAGGTTGAACATGGGAGAACCCTCCGGAGGTTGGTTGCGCGGCCACCTGCCGCGCAGTGCGTTCGAGACCATCGCCGCGGGAGGCAATTCCTGGAATCGCGACCGGCAGATGGCCGTCGATCGGAATCTCGCCAAAGAGCGCCTTTACGGCGGCGGTTTCCGACACGGTTGCATTCGAGAAAGCGCAGAGATAATTCTGGATCGCGGGAAAATCCTGCACGAGATAGGGATTCCCCATGGCAAGCACGACGGTGCGATCTGCGGCACGATCAAGAATCGCAGTAAGTAAAGAGCCGGTAGCGGCATCCATAGAAACGCTGTTCATCAAGCCTCCGCCGGCGGCTCGCGTGGCTTTGCCGGCAGTGGGAATCACATAGACGGCGGCGACGACGCACTCCGCCTGGCTGACCGCTTCGAGCACGGAACGAGTCATGCCCGCAGCCGAGCGCGCATCAACATAAGTGATGCGAGCGTCGGGAGCGCGCTCCAGAATCTGGCGTTCGAGCATTCGTCCGGAGTCGGTGCGCAGGTCGTCGGAAAAAATCACCAATACAAGACGGTTGCTCACATCCCGCAGTGATTGATACGGAAGAGCTGGTTCGGAAGTTCCGGAAGAACTCGCAAAAGGATGCAGCGGAATCACCTTGCCGTTGTCGCGGATAAGGGTGATCGACTCGTCGGCGATGCGCTGGCCGGCGGCCAGATTTTCGGGTTTCGCAACCTCGGTCGCAAGTTGACTAAGGTCGACCAGGCGCGCTCGGTTCAAGCCGAGAGATGCTTTGAGTTCCAGAATTTTGCGCACCGATTCATCGAGCCGCGCCCGGCTGATTTCGCCGCTGCGCACGGCCTGCAGCATGGCGCGGTAACTCGCATCGAGATCGGCGGGAATGATGAGCACATCGTTGCCAGCTTTAAACGATTCGACGGCGGCGCGGCCAACATCTTTGCCGTAGAGGCGAGTCAATCCCGCCATGTCGAGCGCATCGGTCACCACGATGCCTTTGAATCCCATATCTTCGCGGAGGAGGCCGGTCACAATTGCCTTCGAAGTTGTGGCCACGCGATTCGGCTCGGTATCGAGCGCGGGAACGGTGACATGCGCCACCATCACGGCGTCCACGCCCGCATCGATGGCGTGGCGAAACGGTGGTAGTTCGACTGCATCGAGCCGTGCGCGGTCGCCGGTAACTTGCGCCAGGCCGAGATGAGAATCCGTGGCGGTATCGCCATGTCCGGGAAAATGCTTGGCTGTGGTCAACATGCCGCCTTCGTGCGCGCCGTGGATGTAAGCGGCAACGAAATCACCAACCTGGCTGGGATCTCCGCCGAAAGATCGCGTGTTGATGATGGGATTGGCAGGATTGGAATTCACGTCGGCGACGGGGAAGAAATTCCACTGCACGCCAACCGCTCTGGCTTCGAGCGCGGTGATGCGGCCAAAGGCCTCGGCATTTTCGGGCTTGCCGGTGGCTCCAAAGGCCATGGCATGGGGAAAAACAGTCGTACCGTTCAGCCGCATCGAGACGCCGCGTTCGAAATCGGCGGCGACAATCAGTGGCAGGTTCGACGATTTTTGCAAGCGGTTCAGCAACTCGGCGGCAACGTAGGGCTGGCTCCGAAGCAGCACGGGACCGTCTGTGGGAACGGTCATGACCAGCGCGCCGACGCGATATTTGCGCACGCTGTCGCGCAGTTGAATCCACTTGGGGTCGGCGTCATTGAGGAATTGCGCCAGAACCTTGATGCCGAAGAGTTGGCCGACCTTGTCTTCGGTCGACATTTTGCGCAAGGTTTTGTCGGCCCACTTGCGTCCGGCTTTATCGAGATGGATGGGAACGGGCTGCTGGAAGCGGTCTTTGCTTTTGTCTTTGGCGAACGAGAGCGATGAGGCGAGCAGCAACGCGATCAGGAGCTGGCGACGGAGCATGGGGTAGCACAGCATGGATTGACAATAGCAAATGGATTGACAATAGCAAAAAAGTGGAACGCGACTCATCACATGGTGCTTGGCAATGATACTCGCCGATGGTCTCAGATTTCCCGGGCGACGGCGGCGATGGCTTCTGCCTGAATAGCCGTGTCGTCGCCGAATCCGGCGAGCCAGAGTACATCGGGCTCGCGGCGAAACCACGTGATCTGGCGCTTGGCATAGTTGCGATGGGCCTGCTGCGCTGCGGCCAGCGCGGATTCCCGGTCGAGGTCGCCGCGCAGGAACTGCACTGCCTGTTTGTATCCTAGAGACGCGAGCGGGCGCGCCCGGTCGCCATATTTGGCGAGAAGTCGTTCGGTCTCGGCGATCAGGCCGGTGTCAATCCTGCCTTCGTCGGCCCGGGCGTTGTCGAACATCATGGCGGCGCGGTGGTTGATGCGGGCATAGAGGGCTTCGCGCTCGGGATTGAGGCCGAGACGCAGAATGCGGAAGCCGCGCAGAGGTTCGCGTCCCTGCTGCCAGAGTTCGGTCATACTTCGGCGAGAGGTTGGGCGAGATGTCCGGCGCGATGGCTGGCAAGACGCGCTGCCGGGCGTCTGGCGCGGCATCCTCTGAGATGCCCGGCGATACGGGTCGCGCGAAGACAGGCAGACTTCGATGGCGCGAATTACCTTGGGGATGTCGTTGGGGTGAATACGCTCCGCTGCTGGAGGGTCAAGCTTGCGCAGAATGCGGTGCAGGTGCGTGGCGCCGAGTTTTTCGGCGCGAGCGCGGAGTCTGTCGCGCAACGGCTCGGAGCGCTGCGGTCCGGGAAATAGTCCTTCGAGCAAAGCGCGCAGATAAAGTCCGGTGCCTCCGGTGACGATGGGCAAGGGCGCGCGCGACTCGGTCTCACTTGGGGCGATTTCGGGCGAAGCTTTTTCGGGCGCAGTTGTCGCGTGCGAGGCTGTTTCGCGTGAAACAATCTGGCGGAGAACCTCGTGCGCCTGGCGGGCGTATTCCCCGGCGGTAATGTCGGCGAGCGGATCGACAAAATCCAGCAGGTGGTGCGGGATTTCCGCGCGCTCGGCGGCGGTTGGTTTGGCCGTGCCAATTTCAAAGTCGCGGTACATTGCAACCGAATCGCAGTTGACGATTTCACCGCGAAAGCGGCGCGCGATGGCGAGCGCCAGAGCCGTCTTTCCGGAGGCGGTCGGACCCAGGACCACGACCAGCAGCGGTTCGTGAGGCGGGTTCCCTGCCCTCGCCACTTTGTTTTTAGATCTTGCCAACCTCAGCGCACGCTCCATGGGATCTGACGCCAGTAGCGGATGAGGATGAGAATGAGCAGCAGAACTGCCATGAGAAGCAATCCAGTGGCCTCAGCGGCGTAGATGGAATGGCGGTGCTGATGCTTATCGGTAAATGCCGGCTTTTGCGGCGCGGGCGGGTTCACGTGGTCATTGTAGTCCTTTCGCGGGTCGGTGGAGAATGACGGCTTTCGAGCGGCGATTCCTTTTTCACATATTCCGTTTCACAAGGTCTTGCTGCGGGCTTGCGCCCAGGCGGCGGCCGCGGCGAGGTGGTTGCGCGCGGTTTCAAGGCGGGATCGCTCGGCGAGGAGCCGCACGTGCACATCGGGGAGAAAATGCTTGAGTTTTTCCAGGTTCTGGCGGTATTCGAGCGTCTCCTGCTTGAGTGCCGCGGTTGCGGAGGCCGACGTCCGCTGCTTCAGACTTCCCGAGGCCAGACATTCCGAGGCACGCAGAAGCTGCGCTAGCAGATCGGAAAAGTCCTGAGGCCTGATGGTCGAACAGTGTTTTCGTTCCGGACGAAGACGAATCAGCGCGGAGCGCAGGTTGTGATTGACCTGGCGCAAGGTTTCGAGCGCGTCCGGCGACATGGCTCCTGATTCCTATCCCTGCCAGTCTATGTGCTGGCCATCGTTGTGCGGAGCATCGTCGAGGCGAAGACTGTCGGACTGAAGGTCGTTAGACTGACGATCCGGGGCGGCAGAAGGGGTTCGGGATGGAGTCGCGAGCGATGGATTCTCAGTTCGCTCGATCTGATTTCGTTCAAGCTGATTTCGCTGAACCTGATTTCTCTCAACCTGACTTCGCTCAACGTGATTTCGCTCCACCTCATCTCGCTCGACTTGGACCCATGCTTCCCGCACCGCCAGCAGGTCCGTGACCACCTGAGTGGCGGCCCGTGTCGAGGGATGAAATTGCACCCACACCACATTCTGGCGCAGCGCGTTGTAAAAATTGTCGAGATCCTGCGCAACCTTGCCTCCCTGGGCAAAGTCCAAGGTCGATTGCAGATGCGCGATGACCAGAAGGACATGCCGGATACGGTCGGTCCGGCGCGGGATGTCGTTGTGCCCGATGGCGATTGCGACCTGGTGCATATCCGCGATCATCTGTTCGTAAAGCCGCACCACCAGGGCTACGGGGTTCGCGCCCTGAACCGTGGCTTCGCGATAGGATTGCCGGAAATTCATCGTCCTCTATCCTTTCGATTAGGTGGTGCTACTGCTGCTACTGCTGGAACTATCCACGCCTTCGCCGGAGGTCGGAGTGGTATCGGTGCTCGTGGTTGTAGTTGTGGAGGACGAGGACGACGACGACCCGTCAAGAGTGGAGAGCGTTCCGAGCGCCGCGTTCACTTCTGCCAGCGTGAAGGGATACTCTTCGAGACTGGCATTCACCTGGTCAAACACTGCGGTCAACTGCGTTGCCTGGGCCGCCAGTTGCGTCTGAAAGTTGGTGATCTCGGTGTTCAGGTCGTTTTGCTGGCTCTGGTTGGAGGCCAGATCCTGGTTGAGAATGCCATTCGTCGGGTCGGTCAGATTGGTTAGATCGGCGTTCATGTTGTCGGCGAATCCGGTGGAATTGGAATTGGTGAAGAAGTTCTGCACCGCAGCCGGATTTGAGGTCAGCGCGCTGTTTAGCGTGGAGCTGTCGACGGTCAAGGTTCCGTCGTTGTTCACGGTAATGCCGACCGCTGCCAGATTGCTGAAGCCACTGCTGGTCGAAGTAGAATCGGTAGTCGCGTAGCTTATGTCCGATGCCAGGGCCGATTGCAGAATACGCAGATCGGTGTCGGACCCCAGCGGCCCCTCCGTGTTGCTGGCGGAGTTGACGGTGAACTGGGTGTTGATGTCGCCAATGACCGTGTTGTATTCGGTAACAAAATTGTTGATGGAGTTGGTGATAGACGTCGTGTCCGGGCCCACCGTGATGGTCACCGGCGTGGCCGAATCGGCGCTGACCAGGTTCAGCGTCACGTCCGGAATCGCCCCGGTCACGGTGTTGGTACTGCTGGCATAGGGAATGCCATTGATGGTGATGTCGGCGTTGGTTCCGCCGACCGCGGGCTCGAAGGTCAGACTGGTGGTGTTGTTGTTGACCGATAGCGCACCCGCGCTACCCGTCGCCGTGCTATAGATTGCCAGGCGCGCCCCGTCGGCGTCGGTCACGACATTGGCGGTGATGCCCCAATTGTTGCTGCTACTCAGCGAATTGATGTTGGCGGCAAGCGTAGTCAGGGTGTCATTGCTGCCTGCGGTAATGGGAATGTCTGCCGTGGTGCCGCCCGACCCTCCAATCTGCAAATTGAGGTCGCCGCTGGTCTGGCCGCTGGGCAAAATCGAGGTGCTCGCGTTCGCTACTTCGTCGGTATAGAGCGTCCCAGCGGATGCCAGGCTGCTGACGACGACAGTGTAGTTGGCGGCGGTCGCGCCCGTCTGAGCTGTGGCGTTCACGATGGCCGATTCGGAGGAGGTGCTAGTAACCGCGGTGAATGCTCCATTGGTTCCGGTAAGCCCCTGTACCGCGCTTGCCAGATTGGATAGATCGCTATTGATGCTTGTGATCGCGCTAGCGGCCGTTTGCAAAGTGGTTAAGTCGCCCTGCCATACCGTCAGTTGTCCGCTCTGTTCGGCCTGAATCTCCGACACGACCGAACTCACATCGATCCCATTTCCGTTCAACAAAGCCGCGGCGTTGAAGCTGATCCCCATAGATTTTTCCTCCTTCGCTTCGGGCGTTTGCTCGTGGTATTCAGTCCCATCTGGCCGCAGTTTCGCCGTTTTTCGATTACCCGATTCTTAATGTCAGGATCGTATGCACTTCATCGGCCACGACTCCCGAAACAGCACAAAAGGAGGCGGCTGGTTATCCGCCTCCTCCTGTGCCAAAACCGCTTTACTATTGCAGCAATTTGAGGACGAGCTGCTGCTGCTGATTAGCCTGGGCGAGAGCGGAAATGCCGGTCTGCTCCAGGATTGAATACTGGGAAAGGTTGGCTACAGCCGTCGGAATGTCCGCGGCGGTGACGTCGTTTTCCGCCGAAGTCAGGTTCTGCGTCTGGTTGGTGATAACGTTGGAAGCGCTTTGCAACCGGTTGACGGTTGCTCCAATGTTGCCGCGTAGTGCGGCCACCGTGGCCACGGCGTCGTTGATCAGCGTCAGAGCGGATTGTGCGTCGGATTGTGTCAACAGGTCGTTGATTGAGTCGGCCGCACCCCCTGACAGGAACGTTGCGCCACCGAAGGTGTCCGCCCCCGAGCCAGTAGTCGCCAAAGCGACACTGTTGCCGGCGGTACCCTTGGTGATCGCAGTGAGTGTGACAGTATCCAGCCCGGCTGCGTTTTGCCCAGCCACCGCCGTCGCCGAGGTATTGGCGGTGACGCCACTACCATAGGCATAGTTAAGGCCCGCGCCGGTCCCGCCGTTGATGGCGTCGGCCAGGTTCTGCAGGCTGTCGGCGTCGGTATTGCCTACCAGTACCTGGACTGCGCCCGCTGATGGAGCCCCGAGGGCGCTGACAAAACTATAGGTTTGCGTGCCCACCGTGACCGTGTCCCCAGCGGCCGCAGATGGAGCCGTTCCGGCAGCCGTGCCTCCGGTGAAATCCGCGGAACTCCAGGTGCCAGTTACTGTGCCGGTTGCCCCGGTGGTGATGAAGTTGCCGCTGGTGCCTGGAGTATCGGCGGTGAACGTCAGGGTTGTGCCGGTCGGTGTTCCCGCCGTCACTTGCGTATTAGCCTGGGTGTTCGCGCTGTATCCGGAGCCGCCCGAGCCATTCACTGCCGCCGCCAGGTTCGCGAGCCCGGTTGCTTCGCTGGAAGCGACTACCTCGTTTGCCGTCTCCGTGTTGCTCAGCGCGCTCACGAAGGTGTAGGTCTGGCCGCCAATCGATACGGTAGCGCCATCCACGCCGCCCGCCAGATCCGCGGCGCCCCAGGCTTCATTTCCCGACCCGCCTGCCACCACCGTCGACCCGATATCGGTTATCGCGCCATTGACGTTGGCCGTGGCCGTCAGCGTAGTTCCTGTAACCGCCGACGCATAGGCGCTGGTATTGGCGACCGTGCCGGCTCCATAGGCCACTCCGGCGCCGCCAGAGGTGGCGTTGATCGCGGCCTGCAGGTTCAGAATCGATTGCGCGGTGGTGCCTCCTATAAGCACCTGATTGGCGGCTCCGGTAAGCGAACCAACGAACTCGTAGGTCGTGGACCCCAGCGTGATCTCGTCGCCAGCTACGGCGTTCGCGCTAAAGGTCAGCGTGCCCGTCGCGGCGGCCCCTTCTGTGAAGTTGGCTCCCGTGAGGGTGTCAGTGGCCGACGTGGCCGCCGCTCCCGCCGTCTGGGTCAGGGTTCCGGTAGCGGCGACGGCTCCCCCTAGGTTAAGGCTAGTAGAGGATAGCACGCCCGTGGTGACACCAATTTGGCTGCTGCCGCTGGTGCTGCCGTCACTTAAGAAGACGTTCAGAGTGTTCGCGGTAAATACTTGGCCGCCGTTGAAGTTGGTGGTGGAACCGATACTGTCGATTTCCGATTTGATCGATTGATATTCGGCGTCCAACGCGGTGCGCTGTGAGTTCGACACCGTGCCCGTGGCTGACTCGGTCGCCAGCGTGACGGCGCGGTCGAGCAGCGTGGTGACCTGAGAGAGAGCGCCATCGGCGACCTGCAGTTCGCCCACGCCGTCGGTGGCGTTGCTGGACGATTGGGTGAGCGCCGCGATGTTGGCTGCCAAGCCGTTGGCAATAGCCAGGCCGGCTGGATCGTCGGCGCCGCTATTGATGCGCGATCCCGATGATAACTGCTCCAGGGTTGAGTTAAGGTTGTTGCTCGTGATGTTCAGCTGGTTTTCCGCAGCGATAGCAGCAATGTTATTTAAGATGGTAAGTGCCATGGATGTGCTCCTTGTGGTTCCGATTCTGGGAGCCGTCCCCGAAGCCTTCCCGGAGTTCGTTCCGTTTGTCCTGCGGAACCCATTTATGCTTCACCTGCTTCATCGGCGAACCGCGCCCGGCCTTTATCTCCACAAGTATCGGAGGGCATAGGTCTGAGGTAACGTAATTGTTTTTTCCTCAGCTGACTGCCCTCGCGTGGTTGCCGATCTTCGCCGATGAAGTTATGGAAGTGGGCGGGCTCTTCTTCCGTCTGCGAGTAAGGTGGAACCTTTCCTAAACCGCCAGGAGCCAAACATGATCCAGCTCACGCGCCTCAATAATCACCCGCTGGTCGTGAACTCCGACCTCATCAAATTCGTCGAGCAAGCGCCCGACACCGTCATCACCCTGGTGAATGGCGACAAGATCGTGGTGCGCGAGAGCGCCGAGGATGTGTTGCAGAAAGTGGTTCAGTTCCGGCGTTCGGTGCTGCAAGGCATCATGCTTTGGTGGGACAACCGTTGCGTCACTCCGCCTGTCTTGAACAACGATAGCCCGCCGGCTGGCGAGAAGTAGGAGGCGGCGTGGATAAGGCAACCCTCGCCGGGCTGGTCCTGGCCATCGGCGGCATTCTTCTCGGCTTGATGCTGGAGGGTGGAAATCTCGGCCAGGTTCTGCAGCCCACAGCGGCGCTGATCGTCTTTGGCGGCACCATGGGCGCCATCCTCATTCAGTATCCATGGCGAGTGGCGCTCGGCGCGTTCCGACGGCTGGCGCAGGTGCTGGTCGAACCCGCACAGAATGCGCAATCGATGGTTGAGGTGCTGGTGAAGTATGCAAATAAGGCGCGGCGCGAAGGCATCATTTCTCTCGACAAGGAACTGGCCAACATCCACGAGCCCTTCCTGCGCCGCGCCCTCATGTTGGCGGTGGATGGAACCGAACCCCAGGAACTGCGCAAGATTATGGAATTGGAGCTGGACAACCAGGAAGAACAGGAAGAAAAAATTCCCCAACTGTTCGAATCGGCCGGCGGATTTTCTCCCACCATCGGCATCATCGGCGCCGTGCTCGGTTTGATCCAGGTCATGCAGCACCTGGACAAAATCGAAGAAGTCGGAAAAGGCATCGCCGTCGCCTTCGTGGCGACGCTCTACGGAGTCGGCGCGGCGAATCTTATTTTGCTGCCTAGCGCGGGAAAACTGAGAATTCGCATTCGCAACGAGCAGATCATCCGCGAAATGACGCTCGAAGGCGTGGTCTCGATTCTCGAAGGGATGAATCCTCACATGCTGGAAGCGAAGCTGCTTGGATTTTTGACCGAGACCCACGAAACAGCTCAGGAGATAGGCGTATGAATCGCCGCCGGCGACGGCCCAGGCAAGCCAATCACGACCGCTGGCTGGTCTCCTATGCTGACTTCATCACGCTGCTGTTTGCTTTCTTTGTCGTTCTTTACGCTTCCGCACAGGTCGACAAGAGAAAAGTCGGGAAACTGGCTTTGGCCATTCAGATCGCTTTTCAGGAGATGGGAGTATTTCAGGCTTCGACCACGCAGGTGCCTGTCGATCTTACCCAGCCCATGCCGTTCAGCAACGCACAAGCCATCGAGAATACGCAACGCACCGCGACCCTGGGCCGAATCGCGTCTCATCCCGAGGGCGCGCTCGCCGCCGGCGCGGAAAACGGCGATCTCGTCCAGTTACAGGCCGAATTGGAAACCGCTCTCGGCGGGGAAATCGAGCGCAAGGAGATTGCCATGCACCGTGAACCCGACGGTCTGGTCATCAGTTTGCGCGAAGTCGGTTTTTTCGAGAGCGGCTCCGCCCAGATGAAGTCCGCCTCGCAGGGTGCTCTTGATCGCATTGCAACGCTGCTTCACCAGCGCGACTATCGACTGCGCATTGAAGGCCACACCGATAATGTCCCCATTCACAATTCCGTGTTTCCCTCGAACTGGGAGCTTTCCACGGCGCGGGCAACCGAAATTGTGCGGCTCCTCATCGTCCGCGAGGGTTTCGCCCCCGATCTTCTCAGCGCCGCCGGATACGCCGAGTATCACCCGGTCGCGACCAATCAGACGCCCGAGGGCCGCGGCATGAACCGCCGTGTGGACATCGTCGTTCTCGGTCACGGCTCCGAACCGCAGCCGGATGCGTCGGCCGAAAGCAGGCCCCAGACGCCATCCCGCGCGCGAAGCCGTCTCCAGCGCTCAAGCCGGCGGCAGCGAGCGATGCTGTTGGCCATCTGCAACGCTGATTCCATCCCGAAACAACTTTCGACGGGCGGTTGCTTCGATCATGCAGGACAATTAACATTCGAGTACTCCCATGTCTGAAGTCATTTCCACTGAGCGCACGGCTGTAACCGAAGCTCCTGCCACTTCATCGCCTTCCGTCGAGGTCTTCGCCGTGTATGGTGTTGAGCCTGAAATCCAGGCCTACGCCATGGCCAAGTATTCGCGCTCGTCGCTTTCGATGAAAGAGTCGCTGCGCGAAATCACGGCGCAGAAAGCGGAGAAATTTCTCAACACTTTTTATTTTCAATATGGGCACCGCTCGATCGCCGATCTTGCCCACATCGCACTGGCCATCGAGCGGCTCTCGATTCTCGCCGCGATTGTCGTCGCCGACGAGCAGCGCTGGGACGGCCAGGAGCGCTCGACTCGCTATCAGAATTTCAGGAAGAGCGGCTATTACACGCCTGCTTTTCAGAATGACGCGGGCAAGAGTGACGGTAAGAATGCCGCAGCCGCGCGCACCCTGTATCGGGAAACCGTCGAGTCGTTATTCGCGGCCTACGAAAAAGTTTCCGAGCGCACGTTCGAGTGTCTCGCTGGCATTACGCCTCGCCCGGCTGAGATGAAACCGGAAGCTTACGAGCGCACCCTGCGCGCCCGCGCTTTCGATATTTCGCGCTATCTGCTGCCGCTCGCCACCAATACCTCGCTCGGCGAGATCGTCAACGCCCGCACCCTCGAAAAACAAATCGCGCATTTGCTGTCGCAGCCGCATAACGAAGTGCGCGAACTTGGTGCGCTGCTCAAACACGCTGCTGTTTCTCCGGCCTACAACGCCAACGAAGAAAGTTTGCGCGCGCTTGTCGATGAGATTCGCGCCGTGTCACCGGAGATCGCCGACCGTGCTGAACACGAACTGCTGCGCGAGGTGCGGGTCGCGCCCACGCTGGTCAAATATGCCGATCCGAATCTCTACGAAATCGAAACCCGCCGCGAGCTCACCCATGCAGCGAAAGATCTGATGCGCGGAGCCGCCATCGAACCTGCTCCGCTGGTCGATCTGATCGACACTGAGTCATCCGATAAAAATGGGCGCGGTGCCGACGCATTCGAGATCGAGCTCGCCACGACGCTCGTCTATGGCTACTGTCATTATTCTTACCGGCAAATTCGCCGCGCGGTTGAGGCCGCGGGCGAGGCGCGTCGCCGCGAGATCATCGAACTTGGCCTGCGCCATCGCGGCCCGCATGACGAGATGCCGCGTCCCTTCTTTGCCGGCCAGCAGTTCTGCTTTGACATCCTCATGGATATCGGCGGCTTCCGCGATATGCACCGGCACCGCCGCTGCGTGCAGATCATGCAGGATTTCACGACCGTGCACGGATTTGAAACGCCGTCCGAAGTCGAGTTGGCTAGCGTCAGCAACGACTATAACAAGGCGATGAAGCGCGCAGAAGCGGCGGTCGAAAAGTTGGCGGCGTATGGTGGCGAAGAAGCACAACAAAATTCGCAGTACGCCATTCCGCTCGCGTTTCGCAAGCGCACGCTCTTCAAGATGGATTTCGCCGAAGTTGTGTACATTTCCGAACTGCGGACTACTCCAGCCGGGCACACTTCGTATCGCAACGTGGCCTACGCTATGTATGAAGCCGTCGCAAAAAAGTATCCGGCGCTGGCCAAATATTTTCGCGTCCACGACGTTCGCGAACCGGTGGATCTGCTGAAACGTTGAGCAAGTGTGATGTGGCGCTCTAGCTGCGAAACTCGGCGAATGTAGAAACGGCGTCCGCGTAGTGGTGCAGTTTGGGTGTCATCCCGAGCAAGCGGCCCCCGCAAAAATTGACGGCGCTCAACCTCAAACTCTAAAATCGCTCACACATGCCTCTTTACGAATACCTGTGCAAAAAGTGCGGACACCGCTTCGAAAAAATCCTTAAGTTCTCCGATAAGCATCTGAAGAAATGCCCCGAATGCGGAGGCGCGATCGAGCAGGTAATCTCCGCGCCAGCCGTGCAGTTTAAGGGCTCAGGCTGGTACGTGACCGACTACGCGAAAAAACCGGCTGGCTCGGTTACAGAGTCCAAAGCGCCCGCCGAAGGCGACAGCGCAAAATCGGAAACAAAGGAAACAAAGGAAACCAAGGAAACAAAGGAAACAAAGGACTCCGCGTCCAGTTCCGGTTCCAGCTCCAAAGACAGCAAAAAAGAAGACAAGCCCAAGTCCGATAGCTCGCAGAAGAGACAGAAGAAAGACTAAAGACTGAGGATTACGGATTCAGGATCGGCTTGAGGAGGCGATCGAAACCGGCATTCCGGAATTCTGAAACTTCATGACTCCGAAACTCTGAAACCTTGAAACTTTGCAACCTTATCCTCTTATTCCCACTGCCGCCATCATCCTCCCGGTCACACCTCTTTCGGCTCTATAACTGAACAGCAACTCCGTGTTGCACGCAGTACATGGCGCCGCCCAATCGATATTTTTGGCCAGCACACCTGCATCCAGCAATTGCCGCCGGTTGGCTTCGGCCAGATCGAGAAAAAGTTTCGGCGGCAGTTCGCCGTGTCCCGGAGCGCGCGCGGTTAAAAATAGCAGCGGATATTTTTCGCGCACCGGGTCCGACTCTTTCACCTCGCAAAACAAACTTTCGGCATACGAAAACTGAGATTCAAACTTGCCCCGCACTTCTTCGCCGACTTCGTAGCAGCATCCGCGCACGCCGGGCCCGATCGCCGCGACCAGGTTCCGCGGATCGCTTCCGAAGTGTTTCCGCATCTCGCCCACGCCTTTTTCGACGATGCGCTGCACCGTGCCGCGCCACCCGGCGTGAAACACCCCGATTGCGCGCCGTTTCCGATCCCCCAGAATGATGGGCAGGCAATCGGCAGTGAGGACAGCCAAGACCAAGCCCGGCGTGTCGGTGACCATGCCATCCCCGGTCAGCGGCTCTTGCGGCGTTTGAGCGGCGGGCATTTGATCGATTCGATGAATCAAGTCCGAATGAATCTGGCGCAGCGTAACCAGCGGCCAGCTCTTGCGGCCGTTGGCGGCGCCGAGCGCGCCGAGAAAAAGCTCGCGATTGCGCTCGACGGCCGTGTGCGAGTCCTGTGGCGTAAATCCGAGATTGAGCGCGCCGCCGCCGTACGCGCGCGAGACCCCGCCGATACGAGTGGAAAAGGCATGCACCAGCCAGGCCAGTTTGTCCAGCTTCTGGCTACGCAATAGTTGTAGCTTGTTTCGTGCGATGCCGGCAGTCACCACAGGTCTTTACTTCTATTCTTCATCACTTCTATTCTTCGACGTCAAAGTAAATCCTCGTTGTGGCGCGGTATTGCTGAACTTTTTTCCCGTCCAACTGCATATCGAGCGAATCCACATGGGCCCATTTGATGCCGCGCACGGTTTTCGCCGCTTCTTTTACGGCCGCCTCTGCCGCCTTGGCAAAACTTTCCTTGGAAACTCCCACCACGTCGATAACTTTCTGCGTCATTCCACGCTCCTCGTTTCGCTCTTTTCGTTGCGATCTCATTACCATCGGAATTGTAGCCGATTTTGCGAACTTGGCCTTGAGATCAAAATTCGGGTCTTGTCCTTAAATGCGCCGTTTAGGACACCACCAAAATTCGGGATTTGCAGAAAAAAGATTTGCAGGCGAAAGCGTTTGCCAAAAAAAGCTGCGAGCCTCGAAGGTTGTTCGAAGCCCGCGGCTCGCAGCCAGCTAAAGGCGAGTAAACAATCGTTGGAGCGTTGCCTTACTCCTTCCCGCCATTCGCGCCGGTAGCTTCCGATTCAACGGCAGGTTTTTCGTCGACCGGGTTGATCTTCACCGTGGCGAGAATCTTCTCCAGCCTGGCGAAAATCTGGTCGCGGTCGACATGCTTTACGCCGCCTTCGGTCGTAAGGCCCTCAGTGCCCAGTCCCAGCACATACTCGTAGCAAGCGCCGTTTTCGTAGCTATGGTAGTACTGCGTTTCGGCCTGCGCCGTATCGCTGGCGGAGAAGCTCGAGGTCATCTCCATATTGGAGTCGCCGATTTTGACATTTTCGGCGTCGACCGGTTCGCCATCGGCATTGCGCGTGTCAACAAAAGCGAAGTGCGAACACTCCTGCTCGGAGACATTGTGGTTAACGCTGACATTGAAAAAGGCGGAGGCAAAATCCGTGCCCAGATAGGAATTGGCCGGGACGCCCACGGTTGCGATGGTGATTCCACCGGGCTGCGCAAAGTTCATCGAGACGTCGCCCAATCCGGCGAGCTGCGGCTGCGCCTTCTCGCCCGAGGCCAGGGCAAACTTTCGTGGGTAGAGGAACGAAACGCCGGAGTTGGCGTCGCTGTACATCACGTTTGCCGGACGCTTCTTTGGTGTTTTCTTGGCTGTCGCAGTTGGAGCCGCGACAGTCGGGGTTGAGGCCGCTGTAATTGCGGGCGCGGCTGCGGGTTCTACCGCCGGGCCGGATACGCCGACCAGTGCCGGTTTCGGCTCTTGCTTCGAGCAGGCGCTCACCGCGAGCAGGGCTCCGAGGATCGCGAAGCAGGCGATCATGGCAAACTTCTGCTGGCGCGACCAGGACGTAAGAGCCGTCCCGGAGATTGGATTGTCAGTTGTCGGGTTGGTGAGTTTCTGGTTGGTGCGTTTCTCTTCGTGCTTGTTAACACCGGATTTGTTGTCGTCGGATTTCCAGGTAGTAGTCATTGTGTCACCTCCTCTGCGGCTGGCGCAGTCGGAAGGGATAAGGCAGGCAAGCGGCCAAATTGGCTGCATTGATACGACACGACTTAAATAACCGCAGGGCGCGGCCGGGTGTGCGCCGCCATATACGGTGTGTGACTCGCTACACGTTCCTTCAGCCGCGTCGGCTGACGCTAGAATGTTCTTCGTGAGCGACGATGTTGTAACGAAATCCGGCCGCAGATATCGCGGGCGCCTCGCGCCTTCGCCGACCGGCTTGCTTCATATTGGTCATGCGCGAACCTTCTGGATCGCGGCGCAACGCGCAATCGAGCGCCGGGGAACGCTGATCTTGCGCAATGAGGATCTCGACCCGCAGCGCTCGCGGCCAGAATTTGCGCGCGCCATGATCGAAGACCTGCGCTGGCTCGGAATTGACTGGAGCGAGGGCCCGGATTGCGGCGGCCCGTACAGCCCTTATTCGCAAAGCGAGCGTAGGAATCATTATTTGCAGGCGTGGCGGCGGCTGCGCGACAGCGGATTCATTTACCCGTGCATCTGTTCGCGCAAGGATCTGGCCCAGTCGGCGAGCGCTCCGAACGATGCCGATGACGAACCCATCTATCCGGGGACTTGCCGCGAGCGCACCGCAGACCCGTTCCATACGCCCGCCGGTGTGAATTGGCGCTTCCGCGTGCCAGACGGCGAGCCGATTGAGTTTACAGATTTGAATCTCGGTCGCCAGCGCTTTCTCGCCGGCAAGAATCCCAAAAACGATTTCGGCGATTTCATGGTGTGGCGTCGCGATGACGTCCCCGCCTATCAACTCGCCGTCGTGGTTGACGACGCAGCCATGCAGATCACAGAAGTTGTACGCGGAGCGGACCTGCTGAAGTCGACTGCGCGGCAACTGCTGTTGCTGCACGCGCTCGGCTACGGCGCGCCTGGTTACTTTCACTGCGAACTGGTGCGGGACGCCGCCGGGGCGCGGCTCGCGAAACGGCACGATGCCTTGAGCATCCGGTATTTGCGCGAGCAAGGGATGACGCCAAAAGAGGTTTTAGCTCTGGCCGGTTGGCCGTAACTCGGTGACACTTTCGTTCTGCAGGCGAGTTACTACTGTAGTTATAGACCGCAGTCAGGCGAGTTACCATAATAAGAACGGCTCCGCATAGCGAACTGGGAGAGAGTTATGTCGCGAACGTTCTTCAGAGTCTTACTTATTGCAGCCATACTTGTTGCCTTGGCGAACTCAACTGCCTATAGCCAATCGCTCGGTGATATCGCCCGCGAAAATCAGGAAGAGAAAGCGGCGCAAGCGGCGAACGCACCCGCGCCAAAGGTGATCACGAACAAAGATCTGCCTACGGATCCCGACGCCGGCTCAACGTCGTCCGCAACCGCCGCGCCCGTGGCCAACAAGCCTGCGGATCCTATGGCGAAACAGCGCGCCGAACACCAAGCGGAGCAGCGCTACGCGCAACAACGCCAGGCCGAGCAACGTGCCGCTGAGCAGTGGAAGCGGCAGATCCTGGCACAAAAGAATAAGGTGGCTGTGCTGCAAGCGCGAATGAACCAGATACATGCTTCCCTTCAGGCTGCAAGTGGGAGCGTTGCAGCCGATGGACCGTATACCGGCTATCAGGCAAGGCGTGCCGTGCAAGTCCAGCAGCAACTCAATGAGCAGAGGCGGAAGCTCGACCAGATGCAGGAAGCCGCGCGCCACGCCGGCATGCACACGACGGTCTACGACCCGTAGGCCGTTTTGATCCCCCAGCGGTTCTCTTAGCGTCCCACGCAAGCCGCATTTCCTAGGCAATTGGATCACCGGCGGCGAGCCCCGTTCCCTGCCCGACAGCGCTGTTTTGCCGTTTCGCCGCTGCCAAAGCCTCGTTTTAGGCGGATTTTGAGGCGGTACCTTTCTGAAAACCGCATAAAATCTGCATAAAATGCTACTTTTCCACAGCAAGGTGCGTTATTATGCGCTCGATACAGGCAAATTTGTAAAGTTCCTGAAGGAGGAATTCATGGCTTCTGGCATGACCAAAACTCAGCTCACCCGTCACTTGGCCGAGAAGATCGGCTCCAACAACAAGACTGCCGCCACTTTTCTGGAACACCTCGCCGACACGGCGATCAAAGAGACTAAGAAGAACGGTGTGTTCGTTGTGCCCGGCCTCGGCCGCCTGGTGAAGGCGCATCGCAAGGCCCGCATGGGGCGCAATCCGCAGACCGGCGAACCGATTCAGATCAAGGCGAAGACGGTCGTAAAATTCCGCGTGGCGAAAGCCGCAAAGGACGCGATCGCACCCAAAAAGTAATTGATGTGTGGCGCGGCGCCCTTGCCGCGAAAAAGTTGAAGAGAAGGAAAAGGCCGGCGTTCGCAGCTGGCCTTTTCCAATGCTGTCGCAACTTTCACGTGAACAGCTAGACTTCCAATTTTCACTAATTCGGCAATTCCACTAATTCCGCTTCCACTTTCCCGCGCGCGATTCTCAATCTTCCTACGGTTACCGGCAAACGAAAGCGTCGCGGCCCGGCACTCCCGGGATTGAAATAGAGCACGCCGTTTTTCTCTTCAATCTTCGGCTGATGGCTGTGGCCGTAGATCACTACGCGAAATCCGGCGGCTTCCGGCTTCAGATCGAGTCGCCCGAAATCGTGCAGCATATAAATGGAGACGCCGCTTACCTCGACAACCTCGGTTTCTGGCAGCGCGCGTCCCCACGCAGAAGTGTCAACATTCCCGCGGACAGCCGTTACTGGCGCGATCCGCGCCAGCGCTTTCAGAATTTCCGGCGCGCCGACATCGCCGGCGTGCAAAATGCGATACGATCCGCGCAGCGGTTCGACGGCCTCATTTCGCAGCAGACCATGCGTATCGGAAATCACGCCGACGATTACCGGTTTCCTAATCATCCGACTTCCTAGTTACCAAGGCCACTTCGCCAAACTTGAATTCGTCACAAATAGACGGTCGAGCGCTCACAGCAGCGAAAATGCCCCTAACGCTATACTCCGACTATGCCCGAGGCTGCAAATCTGGCCGGAGCGCTGCGCCGCTACTGGGGTTATCACGAGTTTCGCCCCAAGTAAGAGAATGTTATCCGCAGTCTGCTCGCCGCGCACGATACCTGCGTGGTCATGCCGACCGGCGGCGGAAAGTCGCTCTGCTACCAGCTTCCGGCGGTAATCTTACAAAAAACAGCAGTAGTGGTTTCTCCGCTGATCGCGCTCATGCAGGACCAGGCCGCGCATCTCGCGCAGATCGGTATTCCAGCGGCCGCCATCAACAGCATGCAAAGTGCGTCCGAACGGCGCCAGGTGATGGAGAAAGCCGCGCGCGGCGAATATCGACTGCTCTATCTTTCGCCGGAACGGCTGGCCGCGGGAAATACTTTTGACTGGCTGGCGAAAGTTCCCGTGGGCTTCTTCGCAGTGGATGAAGCGCATTGCATCTCCCAGTGGGGCCATGAATTCCGGCCCGACTACCGCCAACTGAGCCGGCTGCGCACCAGCTTTCCCAGGCTTCCGATTGCGGCCTTTACGGCCAGCGCCACGCGCCAGGTGCGGCACGACATTCTCAAGCAGTTGCAGATGCGCGATCCCGATCTCTACATCGCCAGCTTTCATCGTCAGAATTTACGCTACATCGTCGAAGAGTGCGATTCGCATACGCAAATGGAATTGCTGGTCCGCGCGTTGCATCACTACGCCGGAGAGAGCGTCATCGTCTACTCGTCCACCATTCGCCGAGTGGAAGAAACCGTGGAATACCTGGAGGACAGTGGCATTGTGGCCATCCCTTACCACGCGAAAATGGAGTCGCCGCTGCGGCGGCAGAATCAGGAGCGCTGGATGTCCGACGAAGTGCGCGTGCTGGTCGGGACCATTGCGTTCGGACTCGGCATCAATAAGCCCGCCGTGCGCGCCGTGATTCACCTTTCGCTGCCGCAGTCGATCGAGCAGTATTATCAGGAAGCGGGGCGCGCCGGCCGCGATGGGCGCCCCGCCGATTGCGTCCTTCTCTGGCAGAAGCAGGACCACATTCTGCTCGAATACTTCATCGACAAAATTTCCGACGATGCCGAGCGCGACCGCGCCTGGGCGCGCAAACGCGCGATCAGCCAGTTCGTCGATTCCAGCCGCTGCCGTCACCGCCAGATTTGCCTGCACTTCGGCGAAGCTCCGAAGTGGGAGCGCTGCGCAAGCTGCGACAATTGCGGCACAAAGCCCGACTGGCTGAAAGAGACAGCGACCGGTGCGGCAGCGGAGGTCGCGCGCCGTAAAACGTCATTTCCGCCCGCTTCTGGAGCGTCTTTTTATAAACCAATGCTGCCCTCTGAAAAGCCGCACGTGCGGGACGCGGAGGCCGCGGAAGCTGATCCCGCCTTAGCCGAATATCTGCGCGAATGGCGTCGCAACCTGGCGCGAGAGAACAAAGTGCCCGCCTACATTATTCTGCACGACAGCACGCTCGAAGAACTGTGCCGCCGGCGTCCCTCGAATTTCGCGCAGTTGAAACAAGTACCGGGAATCGGTGAAAGAAAGGCCGAGGTATTCGGCCAGGAGATTCTCCAGGCTTTGCGAACTTTCAGCCAAGGCGCGCGCGCCATGCCGTCCGCGGCGGATACATCGGCTGCAGGCGAACAGACGCTTCGGCTTTTAAATGAAGGCCGCAGCTTCGAGGAGATCGCGCGCATTCGCGCCCGTCAGGTTTCTACCATCGTCGCCACGGTGGTCAACCTGATCGAAACCGCGCAGGTGAAGCTGGACTTGAAGTGGATTTCTCCGGACGCTCAGCCCCTGATTGAAGCGGCCTGCCTGAAGCATGGCGTCGCGCGGATGAAAGACATCAAAGACGCCCTGCCGCCATACATCAGCTACGACGACATACGTCTGGTCGTCGCCCATCTTCGCGCCGAAAACCGTCTGCCAGCCAGAACGGCGTAGCGTGTTCTTCGCATCGAATTCATCTTTTCGTCCAGGAAGGGGCCCTACACGCCCTTCGCAGCCGGATCCCAGATCAGTTTGTGAATTTGCAGGTTGAGCCGTGCCGGAACGTCATCGGCCAGGATCCACTGCGCGAGTTCCTGCGGATCGAGCAGGCAGTGCGAAATATCGCGCGCGCCGGAAGCGGTTTTCTCAAACGCCGGTGAAAACAAAATGGCATGAACGCGCTCGGCCAAGTCGTGACGTAAGACGAAGTCGCGGGCAAATTCGTAATCGGAGCGATCGCTCAGAACGAACTTGAGTTCGTCGTGATTCTCCAGCGCTTGCAGATTCCCGAGCGCGAAGGTATCGGGCGCGCCGGAGTGCGGACACTTCACATCGACGATCTTGATGACTTGCTTCGGAACTCGCGCCAGCAACCGTTCGCCGCTAGTCTCGAGCAGAATCTTATAGTCGGCGTCCAGAAGTTGCTCCATCAGCGGAATAACTTCGCGCTCCTGCAGCATCGGTTCACCGCCGGTGATCTCCACCAGCCCGCCGCGCGGACTCAGCCGGGCAACTTTGCCGAGGACTTCCGGCAGCGTCATCTTGCGCCCGCCATAGAAACTGAACTCGCTGTCGCACCACGAGCAGCGCAGGTTGCATCCGGTGAGCCGCACGAAAACGCAAGGCAGGCCGGCGTAGGTCGATTCGCCTTGCAGCGACTTGTAGATTTCGGTTATCTGCATGAATGCATCGGGTGATCGGGCCGTTGGTTCATCGGGCCATCGGGTAATCGGTTCATCGGGTCATCGAAGTTCAAAGCTAGAGTCTTAGATTACCGATGGCCCGATCGCACGATGAACCGATCCGTCTCACTCGCTGTAGCGCGCCGTAGTCGTGTCGGTTTCAAAAACGGTAACGTCTTTCACCCTCACCCTGCCGTTCGTTACCGACCTTAAGCGTGTGTTGGTTTCATCGTAGAAATATTTGGCAAGGTTCTCCGCGGAGGGATTGAGCACGGTGAAGGGTTCGATGTCGTTGATCATCTGGTGGTCAAGACGTTCGATGGCGTGCTTCATCACGTCTTTCAGATCTTTGAAATCGAGCAGCAGTCCGGCTTTATCGAGCTCTGCACCGGCCAGGGTCACACGAATCCTGTAGTTGTGGCCGTGTGGTTTTTCGCACTTGCCCTTGTAGTTGCGCAGGTAATGTCCTGCGGCAAACGTGTCTTCAACGGTGACTTCGTACATGAATCCAGCCAGCCTCGCCCCTGGCCCACGCTAGTTTATTGTACCTTTTGAGAGTACGGTAAACACGGCGCCATCATTTCTGCGCTGAATCTCCGTGCTGAATCCATGACGCAACCCAGCATCACCATTCGAGAAGCGTTGCCGAGCGAGTCGGCCATCATTCTTCATCACCGACGATCGATGTTTCGCGATATGGGCGAGGGCAACGCGGAAGAGCTCGACCGCATGGTCGAAGTGGCAACGCCGTGGCTAGAGCGCGCTTTGGCCGATGGCTCGTATCTCCACTGGCTGGCGCTCGATAACTCGGTTGGGGGCTCGGGCCAGGTCGCGGGCGGCGGCGGAGTATACCTGTATCCGTGGCCGGCCAGTGCCAAAGACCCATGCAAGGAGCGCGCAATTATTCTAAATGTCTATACGGAGCCAGAATTCCGCAGGCAAGGCGTCGCGCGCAAAATTATGCTGACCATCCTCGCCTGGGCCCGAGAGCGGGGCTTGGGTTCCGTCAATCTGCACGCCAGCAACGAGGGTCGTCCGTTATATGAAAGTTTGGGATTTGTGGCTACGAACGAAATGCGGTTGAGGTTTGACGGGAGATGAGTCGGCGACTGTTGGCGCTCTGGCGGGCTTCGCTCGGCTTGGACGGGCGAGGATGCCGTCCCTCCACGGTTTGGCATTCATACGCAGACAGACTGTCTAGCAAGCCAAGGGCCAACTCCTGATAATCTGCTAACGTTCGGGCTGCTGCCACGTCTATTTCTCTGCAAGGCAGTAAAAAGTAATGACTGCTTCATTTGTAGAGGACAGAGAGAGACGATGCCGGCCGATTCCTACGCAGTAGCAATTCCGGTTGGCGAGATTTCCCGCCCCCGGGCGGCACAGGGCAGCAACCAGGACCCCATAGGGATGAGGGGCTCATTGGCAGCGCAGGGCAATCGCATTGACGACACCACGCTGATCCGCGAGGCGCAGCAGGGCAACCGTGCCGCCTTCGAGGTGCTCGTGCGCCATTACGATCAGTCGGTTCTGCGTCTGGCGCTGCACTTCACCGGTTCGGAGTCCGATGCCCAGGACGTTTATCAGGAGGCTTTTCTCAAAGCCTACAAAAACCTGGGCAGTTTTCGCTTTGAGTGCTCTTTCTACACCTGGATCTACCGCATCGTCACCAACCTCTGCCTCGATCACCTGCGCAAACGCAGTGTGCGTAAAGAAGAAGCTCCGGTGGCGGTGGATGCGTCGGGCGAAGAGTACAGCCGGTTGGAGCAGTTTGCCGATTTTCGCGCCGGAGCGAATCCCGAGCGCGACCTGATGCGGCGCGAGTTGGGCCGGAAGATTGGAGCAGCGCTATCGGGACTGACTCCGCGCGAGCGCATGGTGTTCGAATTGAAGCATTATCATGGGCTGAAGTTGCGCACCGTGGGTGAGATGCTGAACACGACGGAGGAAACGGCCAAGAATACATTGTTTCGCGCGACGCAGAAACTGCGCGCCGCGCTGGCAGAGATGCGATGAATTTTGGATTTGGTTGTCGTCAAGGAATACGAAAATGAAATGTGACTGGGTACGGCAAAATATTCTTTTCTACGTCTACAACGAGCTCGAAGACGATGCTCGGTACGAAATAGAACAGCACTTGGCGCGGTGTCCGGAATGCGCCACCGAGTTGAAAGCGACTCGCAAGCTGCACGCGACGCTCTCGGAATTGCCGGTGGCCGAGCCGACTCCAAACCTGCTGGCCGCCTCGCGCATGCGCCTGCAGGAAGCGCTGGAAACGGCGCAACCGGGAGGCTGGCTGCGGCGGCTGATTCTGGAGCCGGCAATCTGGCTGCGGCAAATTCGTATGGCGCCCGCTCTGGCGGCCGCGATTTTCATCGTCGGATTTGGCGGCGGCATTGGCGCCACGTATAACTATCTCTCCGCGCGCGGCGGCGAGGCGGTGGGCAGTCCGCTCGTGTCGAGCAATCCCGGCTCGGGCAATCCGTCCGAGCAACCGCTCGAATCCTCGATTGCAGGCATTCGCTCGGTGACGCAGCAGCCGGGAACGAACCAGGTGAGCATCAAGTATGACACGGTTTCCACGCAGGAAGAGCAGGGCTCGTTGAACGATCAGCGCATCCAGCAGTTGCTCTTGTTTGCGGCGCGCAACAACTACAACTCGGGAGTGCGGATGGATTCGGTCGATGTGCTGACGCAGGCGCCTGATGACTCGCGGGTGCGCGAGGTGCTGATGTATGCGTTGCAGAATGACACCAATCCCGGCGTGCGTTTGAAGGCGCTCGATGGATTGAGCGGTTTCGTGCGGCAGGATGGCCAGGTGCGCGATGCGGTTTTGCGCGCCCTGCTCCTCGATACGAATTCCGGCGTTCGCATGCAGGCCTTGCGATTGGTAGAACCGATGAAGACCGATGGCAGCGTGCGCTCGGTGTTGTCGAAGCTGGCGCAGTCGGATCAGAACCTCTCGATTCGCACGCAGGCTCGTACCATGCTGGCGCAGATGCCCGAAATGGACTAGAAACGTCGTTGGTCGTCAGTCGTTCAGCAGTCGTTGTGGGCTGGAAGGTTTCGCTAACAACCAACGACTGCACTTAGGAGAAACATTCATTTGAAGCAAGCAATCAAACCCGCCGGCAGCATCGCGGTACTTATCGTTGCGTTGGCATCGCTGGCGCTCAGCCAGGAATCCCGCATCTATCGGGACGGCAATAACTGGGTGCAGGAACTCACCGGGAATCTGGTCGGCGTAAAGAATCTGCGCGTTAAGATCGATTCGGGCTCGGCAACCGTGCAGGGCGGTTCGCAAACAGTGACCACCTACGTGGTTCATCGCCGCGCTTATACATCTTCCGAAGAGCAGGCCCGGCGCGAATTCGAGTCCGCTCGCATCGTCACATCGACGCGCGGCGACACGGCCTGGATCGTCTCCGAATCGAGCGGCGGCGATCGCCGCTGCTCCGACGATTTCGTCATTAACGTGCCGCGCAACCTCGAATCGGCCAGGCTCGAAACCGGAGGCGGAAATGTAACCGCAACTGGTATTGGCGGTCATGTCGACCTTTCGAGTGGCGGTGGCAATATTCGCGTGGATGACATCGGCGGCGCATTGACGATCGAGACCGGCGGCGGTTCGATCGAAGTCGGCAGCGTACAGAGCAATGTAAGCTTGCGGACCGGCGGAGGAAATATTAAAGTTGCCTCCGCCAAAGGCGAGGTCAGGGCCGAAAGTGGCGGCGGAAACGTCGTCGTTCTTTCCGGCCTGCAAGGCGCTGTGCTATCGACCGGCGGCGGCAGTATTCGCGTACAAAAGTGCAGCGGAATGGTAAAAGCCACTACCGGCGGTGGCGCCGTCGACCTGGGCGATATTGACGGACCGGCGAAAATCGAAACCGGCGCGGGCAGCATTCATCTGGCTTCGGCCAAAGGGCGGGTGGAAGCGGAAACCGGTGGCGGCAGCATTCAACTCGATGGCGCAACCTCGGTGCAGGCGGAAACTTCGGCTGGGGGGATCGTCGTGAAGCTGCTCTCCTCGACTGGCGTTCGCAACAACTCCACGCTCGAAACTTCCGCTGGCGACATCACCGTCTACCTGGCCAACGACCTTGCCATCTCCATTCGCGCCGAAATCGATGTCGCCAATGGCCATACCATCCGCAGCGACTTCCCCGACATTCATATTTCGAGCGAGGGCGGATCCTGGGGTCCAAAGACGGTGCGGGCCGAGGGCCAGCTCAATGGCGGCGGACCGACCTTGAAGGTCGAAACGAATTCTGGCAATGTGAGTTTTCGGCGTATCAGTCAATAGGAAGCGGTCGTTGATCGTTAGTCGCTCGGGACTCGCCGCGGAACATAAAATTTGCTAACGACCAAGGACTGGCGACAAAAAACAAACCAACGCCCAAAGACGAACTCGGGGTAACTATGAACTATCGTTCAATGATCTTGCGCTCGGTGAGCTACCGCTTCCTGCTTTGTTCGCTTCTTCTTTCGCTGCTCGTTTCCTTCGCCGCAGGCGCGCAGCCAAGGCAACCGAACCACGATCCCTCAGAGGATTCCTGGGACTGGAGTTTCAGTTCCGACGAAAGCGGCGGTGGATCTTCTTATCTCGGGGTCGACATCGCTGACATTACTACCGATCGCCTCGCGGCACTGAAGCTCAAAGAAGAACACGGAGCGGAGATCACCATGGTCGACCAGGATGCTCCCGCCGGTAAGGCCGGCGTGCACGTGCACGACGTGATCCTCAGCCTGAACGGCACGGCCGTCGACAGCGCTGCTCAGCTGCGCCGCATGATCAAGGAAACGCCACCGGGCCGCATCATCAGTCTCGGCATCAGCCGCGACGGTGAACCGCTAACCATCAAGGTGCAACTTGCCGATCGCCATAAATCGATGGGATGGGACCCGAAGAATTTCGAATATAAATACGAAATGCCGAAGATTCCCCCCATCCCTGACATCGACATTCCCGTATCTGTGGTCGTCGTTCACTCCTCCATGCGCAGCGGACTGATGGTCGAAAACATGAGTCAGCAACTGGGCGAGTTCTTTGGTGTCAAAGACGGCAACGGCGTGCTCGTGCGTTCAGTCGAAAAAGGCAGCCGCGGAGAAAAAGCCGGATTCCGGGCTGGCGACGTCATTGTCAAGGTCAACAATCAGCGAGTGCACGACGCCTCGGATTTTACCCATGCCCTGCGCTCATCCTCGGGCAACGCATCGGTGACCATCCTGCGCGAGAAGCGTGAGCAAAACCTCACACTAACTCTTCCCGAGAGCAAAGATTCCGGCGCTCTGCTCGAAGATAGCTTCGACCTGCCCGAGATCACGGCGGAAACGCAGGAAGCCGTCAATCGTGCCGGAGACGAAATCGCCCGCCTGGGACCGCTGATGGAGACCGAAAAGCAGGCGATGGAGCAGGCGCAAGAGGCGTGCTGGAAAAACATGGAGAAAACGCTGCAGGATTCGCAGCGGGCCATGCGAGATTCGCAGCGGGCTATGCGAGACAAGATGCGGGAGCAGCAGCGCAAGCTCGAGGAACGTCAGAAAAAATTGCGCCACGAGTTATCGGGTCAGTGGATGGAGATCTGACGTAATCTGAAGCAGGCGCAAGTTCCAGAACTCCTACGTCAAATAATCGAAGAGATTGTTCTGCGCGAATTTGGCGATCGCGGCAAGCGCGGCTTGGGCATCGGTCTCGGACTGTGACAGATTGGTGGCCGCCACCGTCAGATCGGCGCCGCCGAGCGCGTCCTGTTCCTGGCTGATCTGCACCTGGGCGCTGTTGAGATCGTTCGTTTGCGAGGTTGCCTGATCGGAGGCATTGCCGTAGAAGATAGCTTGCGTTGAAAGGTAATTTGCGGCCGAGCTGAGCGCATTGACCGCCGCGGGAATGCCGGTATTATTTTGCACCACGGAGATGAGGTTATTCAGGGCGAGAAAAACATCGTTGCCGCTGGCGGAGAAAAGCTGCGATCCGGGGACATTAACGGCGATCTTGTATCCGTTGCCGATGGTGACCTCATTAACATCGGTATTGCCCAGATAGTCGACGCCGTCGGGACTGGCGGAGTCGAGTATGTAGGGTGCCGTATTGGCGGTGCCCGCGAATAAGTAGATGCCCTCGTACGAAGTGTTGGCCAGAGATACAACCTGGCTCTGAATTGATGTGAGCTGGTTGGCAATGGAATCTAGGTCGCTCTGCGAGAGTGTGCCATCTCCGGCTTCGACGCCCAGCGTAAGGGCCTGTTGCAGTGCCGAGTTGATCGAACTGAGGGTCGAATCCGCGGTGGAGAACTGGCCCTGAAGCGAACTGATACTTTGCAGATAGCCGCCGGTGAATGTGGCTTGATCGTTGTTCTCGACGAGTAGGGCAGCTGCGGTGGGATTATCGGAAGGCACGTTCACACTTTTCCCGGTTGAGATCTGCAACTCGGCCTGTTGTTCTTCCAGTTCAGTCTGGTTGAGCGCGGCCAGCAAATCGGGCAGCGGGTTGGGATTGACGCGCATAAAAGATGGCCTCCGGTCGTTAGTTGGTCATTAGTTGGTCATTAGTCGCTCGTTCTTCGTCGTTCACCGTTTTTCTTTGCTCCGACTTATTTATTTCTCGTTGTTAGTTACTCACTCTCATTACTAGTTATTCATTACTCTTCTGCCTCATCCATGCCCAGGTTTACAGCATCGAGCAGCAAGAGGTTGATAGTAGATACGACTCTGGCTGCCGATTGATAGGCGGATTGATACTGAATGAGATTCGCCGCTTCCTCGTTGGTGGAAACGCCGGAGACACTGCCATCCTGGTCCTGCAACTGTTGCAGAATCTGGCTGGAGGCATCGGCATCGGCCGAAGTATTTTCGGTGTTGCTGCCGATCTGCGATACCAGGCTGGAATAGGAGTCGATCGGCGTCAGCCCGTTGGCTAACGGTGTCGTGCCCACCGCCTGCAGGTTGGCCAGATTTCCATTGCTGCCGGCAGTACCGTCGGAACTGGCGGCGATCAGCGAAGGATCGGTAATGGCCACGCTCAAGGTAGCGGCCGTGCCCACGCCATTCGCTGCCGGCGGTACAAAGATGTTGCCTCCCTGGTTGCCATTCAGATCGTAGCCTTGCGCATTCGCGGCGTTGATGCCATTGGCAAGGCCAGCCGCCAGTTGATCGAGGCTGCTGCTGATGCTAGGAATTTCCTGGTCGCGAATTTGAATCAGGCTCGCCAGGCTGCCGCCGGCGATCGAGTCGGTGATATCTTGCGAGCCGGAGAAAACGTCGTTCACTCCGTTGGTGAGTTGAGTGGTGAGGGCATAACTTTGCGATCCGGAGACGAGCGTGGTTCCGTTGGTGGTCGCGAGGTCGATGGTCTGGCCATTCTGAATTTCCTGCACATCGATCAGGCCGGAGAGCTGCTGGATGAGTTCATTGCGCGTGTCGATCAGCGTGCCCGGGTCGGAGTTCACGCTCTGGAGGTTGGCGATTTGCTGGTTGACGCTGGCGATCTGCGAGGTCAGCGAATTCACCTGGCTCACGGTGAGCACGACATTCTGGTCGACGTTGGACTGCTGGGTTTGAAGGTTTTGCGCCGCGGTGTTGAAGTCGGTGGCGAGAGTGTCGGCCGCGGTCAGTACGCTTTGCCGCAGGGTCAGGCTCGTGGGATCGGGTGAAAGCTGCTCGAGACTATTGAAGAAATTGCTGATGTCCGCGCCGATGCCGGAAGTATCGCTCGAGAACTGCGTCTGAATCTGCTGCAATTGTGTCAGGGACGAATTCTGTGCGCTGTTCTGCTGGGTTGCCTGGTTGATTTGGATAAGCAGCATGGGGTCGCGCAGGCTCTCGATTTTTTGTAGAACCACGCCCGTGCCAAAGCTGAGCGACCCGATCTCAACTGGATCGCCCGCGGCGACGTCGGAGACCTCGCGAGAATATCCGGGAGTGTTGGCGTTGGCCACGTTGTTGGCGGTGGTCTCCATTTCCTGCTGGCTCACCGAGAGCCCGGTTAAGGCGACCGAAAGAGTTCCGAATAATCCCGACATAATTATTCTCCGGCGCATCCTCCCGCTGTGAACCGCGACTCGGTTCGCAGCAGGGCAGGATGGGGCGTGTAGGTGGCGGCGCAACTATCGACTACGCGATTGAGTATGGCCAAGCTGCGCTGCAAGTGGCGCAGCAGCGACCAGTGAACACGCGTGAGGTAACGAATGCGAGCCGCAAGCGTCTTCCACTCCGCTTCGAGCTGCGCCGAGTGCTGAGCTTCGGGAGAATGGACGAGCGTGCCGGACGGAGGCCGTTCGGGCAGCCGGGCGGGACGCAGTCTGGTCTGGCGACGAAGCTGGTCTTCGAGAAAACTCCATTGCCGGCAAAGCTCAGCTTGGTGGGCGGCGCCGCGGGCGATGGCTTCGACGTCGTTGCGGACTAGCGCCGCTCGGCTTGACCCCAAACTTTCTACCAGGCTGCGCACCAGCTCGAGCCGCTGCTCGATCAGTTTGCTGAGTTCAGGGAGCGAGGTATCGATATCGTTCATAGCAGGGGGCAGCTTGCCGTTCACAGGAGATGGTTCACAAAAATCGAGCAGAACCGATCGCTAAAACAGATCGCTGGGACCAGTTGCCGTCCATTCGGATTTTTGCCGCGGCTGGCCGCTACCAGCATCGCAAGCGATATCGTCATCGTTGCGGGTCGTGATCGCGCGAGCGGGCCAGCGTCAGGCCAGATCATCCAGCGTGTGCTTCGGAGCGTCCGGATCGGGCTCGACTTTGTTTTTGTCGGCACTGTCGGCCGCATTGTTCGCTTCGGCCGGGCTCTCGGCTGATGACGATCGCTTGCGCCGGGGCACAGCCTCGCGTTGCTGGCCGCGCCTGTCGACGATGCGCAGAAGCGCCGGATCGATCCCGTTGGTGATCAACGGATCCATAATCGCTCCGGCTTAGCCCGCGGCCCCGCTCAGCTCGCCAGCCATGGCATCGGCCACCAGGCTGGGCGGAACCGAATACTCGCCATTGCCAATGGATTCCTGCAACGACTGCACCTTGGCCGACCGGATTTCCGGCTGCGCCATGACTTCGGCGGCGAGCGACTGCACTCGCGCCTGGTCGAAGGAAAAGCTGGTTTGATCCACGCCAGTTGCGTCATTGCTTTGGCCGCTTTGACCGAGTCCCGCGGCGCTGTTTGCCGCAGTCCCCGAGGCCCCGCTCTGGGCGGTGCGGCCCGTCTTGCTGTTATCTGGAGGATCCACTCCATAGGTTGTAAGGTCGACTCGCATAAAGTGCTCCAATCCCTGCTGCCCTATACATCGGCAAAAGCTTAAGAATTCTTAATGTCGGGCCAGTTACGTCCGTGACGCACTAGCCGGCAATTCTTAGATCGGCAGAGTTTGGGAAAACTTTAGCGGCCAAATCCAATCTCCCGTTCAGGGTCCACCCGATACTTTCGGTGCCTCTAAATGGCGCAAGATGAGCTTCGCGATGCCTATGCCGCCCCGGTCGGCGATGGCCTGCGCCAGCGCCTGCGTCCCCATCATTCGATAGTCGCTCGCTCCCGGAGTCTTGTCTTCGGGATCGCCGGCAAAGGTTTTCTGCAATGCGTCGAGCACCGGAGTCAGCAGCACGGCTTCAAAATCCCGCGCCGCCTTTTCGCTCTTGCCGAGCGCTTTCACCGCCAGAGGGTTCGCAGTTGAGAGTGGCGAGTAAGTCGAAGAGAGCGCGATGTTCATGAGAATGCCTCGGTCGTTAGTCGCTGGTCGATAGTCGTTCGCGGGTCATTCATGATTCCAATAGCTCGGCGACCGCGAAAAGGGATCGTCCCCTTGTAACCGGCGTTTACTCGTCGTAATGGCGTTCTATCCATCTTTCGCCTTTCGCTCTCAGCAACACCGTTCGCATCGCTGGCAACCCGCGAACGACCATCGACTAACGACCATCGACTAAACTCAGATCACATCCAGATCGGCGTCGAGCGCTCCGGCGGCTTTGATCGCCTGCAAAATGGAGATCACGTCGCGTGCGGTTGCGCCCATGTTGTGCAATCCGGCGACCAACTGATCGATGCTGGCGCCTTCGCCGATTTCGAAACTTTTAGCAGGCGCGTCCTTGGCCTGCACCTCGGTCTGCGGAACCACCTCGGTCTTGCCGTTCGAAAGCGGCGCAGGCTGCGAAACCGTATACTCGGTCGAAATCTGCACCGAGAATCCGCCATGCAAAATGGATACCGCCCCAAGGCGCACATCTTTCCCCATCACCACCGTGCCCGTGCGTTCGCTGACCACGACACGCGCGCGGCGGTGCACGGCGACAGTCAGATTCTCGATGCGGGCGAGCACCGCGGTCAGGTTGGCCATGCCGGTTGCGCCGGCGTCGACTTCCACGCGTCCGCCGTCGCGGGCGCTGGCGATGGCGTGTCCGAAGTCGCGATTGATGGCGCTTGAGATTTCCCCGGCGGTCGAATAATCGGGCTCGCGCAGCACAAGCGAAACCGGCGACAGCCGGTTGAAGTCGAAGCTCAGGCTGCGTTCGACGCGCCCTCCCGAGGGCACGCGCCCGGTCGTCGGGTGGTTCATTTGCTTGGTCGCGCCCGCGCCCCCGGCGGCAAACCCTCCGACGGCGATCGGTCCCTGCGCGGCGGCATAGACCTGCCCATCGGCGCCATAGAGCGGCGTGAGCAGCAGCACACCACCTTCCAGGCTCTTGGCATCGCCGATCGAGCTCACGGTTACGTCGAGTTGCGTTCCCGGCCGCGCGAACGCGGGCAGGCTCGCGGTGACAAACACGGCGGCGACATTCTTGACGATCGCCGTCGCCGGCGGAATCTGCGCTCCCATGCGCTGCATAATGTTGGCGAGGGTCTGGGTGGTAAAAACGGTCTGCTGACTGTCTCCAGTCTGAGTTAGTCCAACCACCATGCCGTAGCCGATCAGCGGGTTGTCGCGCACCCCTTCGACGCTGGCCAGATCGCGGATTTTGACCTGCGCCGGTTCGCCCGCGAAGACAAGGCTCGCTTGCGAGAGCGCGAGCGAAAGTGCGAACAGCGGCAAAGCGGCGATGCGGGGGGCTCTCATAACGTTCGCGGACAATCTCGCAGGTAATAGTGTCCTGACCATCTCTGCTAATCATGCACTCCTAAAAATCGACAATCTTCAGCAGGGCGCGCAGAATCGGATGCGGCGGCCGCACGCTGTCGGAGATCACGCCCTTGCCCTTGACTTCCAGTTCCAGATCTCCAACCGCGTCCGAGGCGACGGTGTTGCTCGGCGAGATGTCGCCGCGGCGGACCACTCCGCGCAGCAGGATGGTCTGCTTCTCATGATTCATATTGACGACACGTTCGGCCTGCACGACCAGGTTCCCGCCCGCGAGGACCGCGACCACGCGCCCCGACAGATTGGTGGTGACGCTGGTCGCAGTCGAGGCCTGGCCCTTGCCCGATAAGGTTTCTGACGAATTCAGCCCCACCAGATTGGTGACTCCCGAGGTCTTCAGCTTGCCCGGCAGCGCAGTCACGCCCGAGCTGGCGTTGAAAGTGCGCGCCGTGCTCACCGCATTGTTGTTCGAAGAAGTCAGATTCTGGGTGACCACAATTTCGATGACGTCTCCGACGCTGCGGGCCTTGTAGTCGGAGCCGAGAGCGGCCATCGGTCCAGAATCCACCCAGATGCTGCCCAAAGAGAGCGGAGTTGCGTCCGGCTGCAGCGTCTGCTCGCGGGCAAGATACTTGGCGAGATTGTTCTGCTCGCGATCCCGCTTCGCGTGCAGCGGGGCGGCCGTCAATAGCAGCAGGCCCGCGAGAAGCATTTTAAGATGCGATGTCATCTTCATTGCCATAACAGCTTCAAGACCGATTCATGAAGCAGGTTGTGACTGTCTATTACTAACTCTGCTCGCCACCTATAACTACTCGACTTACTAGTCCGTTTACTGCTCGACCGCTTCGAGCAGAGACGGACCGGAGATGCGCGCGCGAAAAACCTGTCCATCTTCGTTGCGCACGCGAATGACGTCGCCGGGACGGCCGCGGTCGAGGCAGGTTACACTTGCGGTGATACGCAACGCGCCGGAAGCGAACACGGTAGTCGCGCGGTCGCCGGGGCGCACCGTGGGCTGGGCAAGAGATTTCAGCGAAGCTCCCGACGCCGGGCGGGGTTCCGGCGAAAGCCCGCACGAAGAAGCGAATGTCGACGCGCCGCTGCCGGCTTCTTCGACGCGGATGTTATGGATATAGGCGAGGAAAGGCAGACACTCCCCGGCGTGGCTGCACTCCATGCGAAATTGGCTGCGTTGAGCCTCCTGGTCCCAGCAAGCAGAGGCTACGCGCAGTTTGCGACCGGCAACGGCTGGAATCTCGACCGGTAGATCGACATCGTCGAGCCGCGGCAACTGCGCTTCTCGAAACCCGCGCTCGCGGAGCGCGGCAGTGACCGCCTGCCAGACCTCCTGCCGGGTAATAGGCGTTGGCTGCGAGTCGAGCGTTGTCTCGGCACCTTCGGCCAATAACAGCGAGCCTGTTGCTATGGCCGAAGCGATCAGAAGGCGGACAAGTCTTGATGGTGTCACAAATCACGTCCTTTTTGCCTCGAGCTTGCAGGCCTGGCGTCTTACTCTCTCGAGCCATTCCCCCGAGTTACTTGCCCAGGTTATTGACCAGCTGCAACATTTCGTCGGCGGCCTGCACCACGCGCGAGCTGGCTTCATAGGATCGCTGCGCCACGATCATGTTGATGAACTCATCCACCACGCTCACGTTCGACTGTTCGAGATAGCCTTGTTCGATCTGTCCGAGTCCAGCGGAGCTGCCCGGTGTGCCGACCACGGGATCGCCGGAAGCGGTGGTTTGCAGATACAGGTTCTGGCCAACGCTGTTCAATCCGCCCGGATTGGGGAACAACGCCAGTTGTATCGAGCCCACCTGCTGCGCCGCAGTTTGCCCCGAGAGGGTTACGGAAACGGTGCCATCGGAGGCGATGGTGATTGAAGTTGCGCCCGCGGGAATGGCGACCGCGGGCTGAATCGGATTGCCGTCAGCGGTGACCACATTGCCCTGCGAATCCTGATGGAATTCGCCGCTGCGCGTGTAAGCGGTCTGGCCGTTCGGCAGCAGCACCTGGAACAATCCCTGGCCTTCGATGGCGAGATCGAGCGGATTGCCGGTCTGGCTGAGATCGCCCTGCAATTGCAGGATCTCGGACGCCGTCGAACGCGTGCCCAGGCCGATCTGCAAGCCGGTGGCGACGGTGGTTTGCTGCGACGCGGCCGCCCCGGGCATGACGACGTTCTGGTAGATGAGATCCTGGAACTGCATGCGCCGGCTCTGAAAGCCGGTGGTGCTTGAGTTCGCCAGATTGTTGGCGATGGTGTCGAGATTATTCTGCTGCGCCTGCATTCCGGTCGCGGCGGCGTAGAGTGCGCGAAACATCGTTCCCTCCTTAAGCGCTGTTCGTCATTCGCTCCTCGCTGTTCGCGAGCGGCGAACGGTGTGTTTTCTAGACTTTGGGCAAATCGTTGGCGGCGATGTGGTTGAATTCGGTATCGAACAACGACATGGCACGCTGCATCATCTCCGCCTGGCGCTGCACCTCAATCAACGTCACCACCGAACTGATGGCGTTCACGTTCGAAGACTCGAGCGCGCCTTGGCGAAGCGCGGGCTGCGCCATTGGCTGCGCACTGCCGACGGGAGCGTCCAGCAAAGTTCCGCCTTCGGAGGTGAGCGTGGTTCCGGGCGCGAAATCGACCAACTGGATTTTGCCCGCAACTGCGCCGTTCACCGAGAGCGTCCCATCGGCGGCGATCGAAACCGGTCCCGGCGGAACCGCGATGGCGCCTTTTTCTTTGAGCTGGATGTTACTCAGTACAAGATCGCCGTCAGCGGTCACCAGCTGCCCGCTGGTCGAGACCCGGAAGCTGCCATTGCGGGTAAAGCGCGTGCCCCGCGGCGTCTCAATCACAAAAAAACCGCTTCCCTCGATGGCCACATCGAGCGGGTTGCCGGTGGCTTCCAGATTGCCCGCAGTCATATCCAAGTGGGTGCCTTCGAGAACGCCGAAATTGTTGGTGGCCCGGTTGAGAACGGCGTTGAGCACATTGCCGGGTCCGTTGTCGGGCACGGTGTCGCTTGCGTAACTGAGCGCACTGGCAGCCCTCGCGCCCGACGACGCTACCAGCGACTGGAAAGTTGCCTGCTGGCCGCGAAATCCGGCGGTGTTGATATTGGCGAGATTGTGAGCCACTACTTCCAGCGCCTGGCTCTGCGCCCGCAACCCGGCACACGCCGCATAAAGTCCGCTGTCCATTTCGGCTGCTCCGGAAAATTCCTGATGCACGCCGGTCGCCAAGACGAAAGCGCTGAGCTTTTCGGGAACAACTTTGTTCTCAGCTGCTTAGGAGCAGCAGCGGACGAGAACGGTGTTGGAAACGTCTAAGCGTGGCCTGACGTGGAAAATTCTGCCGCGCCGGAGTGCGGCAAAGTTTTCATGGCAAGGGATGGAGACAAGCAGCGGCGATATTCATGTTGCGACAGCGACGGCGAGAAATAAGTCATTCTTGCAGTTGCAGGCGGATTGTGACGGGCGCGTCCTTAAACAGCTGCACCGTTTGCACCGAACGGCCAGCGGCCAGCGAATGCAAACTGTATTGTCCGCCGCTGATCACCGTCGGCACGCTCAGCATGCAACGCTCATCGGTGCCCGCGAGCTTGTTCTTGAAGTTGCCAGCGACCATGTTGCAGATTTCTCCGAGGGCGTCCGCTACTTGCCTTGGGGAAACAGTCGCCTCTCCCAGCATTCCCTGCGCCATCTGGTCGGCGGCCTGGACCGGGCAACATACCGTCACCACTCCGCACAAGGCCCCGGCCAGCCCAACGATGGCGGTAAATCCGCCTTTTTGTTTGTCATCGGACGGCTCGGTTGGCGTCAACTGGCAACCCAGCACGATCTCGAAAACCTCCTGCGTCGCGCGTTCGAGAATTGGTAGCCAGTCAACTTCTTCTTTTTTTGGGGCGGACGCTGCATTCGTGGTCATGGTTTTCGTTGCCGTTCTGCGACGCGCCTGATCGGCGGCCCGTTTGATTCCCCACAACATCGCCAGGCGATGACGGCGATCAGCTTTGCAGCTGTAGCCGGACGGCAACCGCGGTTTCCTCAAACAGCATGATCGTTTCCACCGTATTGCCGTCGGCCATTGCGTGCAGGCTGTATTCTTCGCCGCAGATGACGGTGGGTACGCTCAACATACACCGTTCATCCGTTCCTGCCAGTTTGTTCTTGAAGTTCCCCGCGATCATGTTGCAGATCTCACCCAAGGCGTCGGAAACTTCTTCTGGTGAAGTAGCGGTGTCTCCCAACATTTTCTTGGCAATCTGTCCAGCCGCCTTTGTGTCGCAGCGAACCGTGAGAATTCCGCACAGCGACCCGGCCAAACCAATCATGGCAGTGAAGTCTCCAGTCGGAGTCTGCTCGGGCTGAGTCACCGGCTTGACCCGCGTACCCAGCATAATCTCGAAGACTTCCTCGACCGCAAGTTGGAGAACGGGAAGCCAGTTCTCCTCGTGAGAGCGGGTAATGAATGAGGTATCAGTACTCATGGCTTCTTCCCCAGCACGGGCAACACGTGCTCTTTGACCTGGTCGGGAGTGAACGGCTTGCGAATATATCCGCGAGCGCCCGCGGAGAGCGCCTGCACGACGTGCGTTTCGCTGCCTTCCGTGGTGATCATGACGATAGGAACGCCCTTGCTGTTCTCCGCCGTCGCCGCCTGACGCACAAATTCCAGTCCGTCCATGACCGGCATATTGATGTCGCACAGGATGAGATCGACCGGGTTGTCGTGCAAGGCAGTAAGCGCTTCGGCTCCGTTTCCGGCTTCCACGACTTTTTCCAGATCGATGCCCGCCTGGCGCAGCGAGCGCTCGACGATTTTGCGCATCACCGAGGAATCGTCAACGATGAGCGCTCGGATTTTATCCATGGGTCACCACTCTGTGGTTTTTGGCTGGTCAGCCCGCAAAATCGGACCGCGATTCTCTGGCTGACTTGATGTATATCGGCAGGACGGGCGGGCGCTTTAGGAGCAGATGGCCCGCTGAGATCCACTCCTTTGGGTTGATTCAAGAATTGTGCAGATTTAAGAATTGGCTAATGCAGGGACTTAGCGAAGCCCCTCGCGTAGACTTTGTGCGCAAAAATGGCCCGGCTTCCTTCCCCGAAGAACCGGGCCATATTACAGCATTGAAAAATACAACCGAGCGAGGATCCGCCTCACCGCGAACCCTCGCCCTTTTGTTGCTACAGCTTCCCTTCCCATCCCTCGGTGTTCGAACTGCCGGTCGGCGTGTAGTGGCCAACGATCTCGCCTGAACTGTTGATCCCGTCCGCATCCGTGCTGGCGCCGTCAGCCGGCGGCACGTCGAAGACGTAGTACGAACCCTTCTCGAGGATCGCGCCGTGATCGTTTCCGTAAATGTCCTGCCAGAGAAAGACGATGTCGCCAGCGGAGTTGATGGAGTGAGCTGCGGTCAGATAAGCGCCGGGAACGTCGAGCGTGGTGAAGCTCGATCCGTTGTAGAGTGCGGACTCGATGTCGCCGTACTGGTCGCCCCACTGGCAGGTGAGATCGCCGGAGTTGTTGATGCCCCAGCAACCGGTAAACGTTGCGCCCGGCACATCAATGGTGGTGAAGGTCGAGCCGTTATAGGTGTAGCCGTGACCGTTACCGCTCGAGTCAACCCACTCGCCTGTGATCACGCCCGAGTCGTTGATGCCGGTTGCGTTCGTGTATTGCGAGCCAGCCGGTGCGATGTCGGTGTAGGTCCCGTTGGAGTAGTAAAAACCGACTTCGACTCCGCCTCCGTTGGTGTAGGCCCCGACGAGATCGCCCGCGGTGTTGATGCCGAAAGCGGATGTGGTTCCAGCCTGCGCGTTCGGATCGTCGATGTTCGTGACCTTGCTCTTCTCGTACAACAAGCCGTGGGTCACGCCTGACCCGTTGGTGTAGACGCCCACCATGTCCTTTTTGTCGTTGATTCCGTAGATCGCCGTGCTTTGCGCGCCGGAAATCTCAATGTTGGCATAGCTGCCGAAGGCCTTCGGCTCGGCGAGGAACCCATACTCATTTCCGTTCGGAGCAACATACTCACCCACCACGCTGCCCGAGTTGCTGATGCCCGCAGCGGTGAAGAACGGCAGCTCCGTGAAGGCACCCGCATTGTCGAGGAACCCATGCGCTTGGCCGCTGTTGTCGATCCAATATCCAGTGATGGTGCCGTCGTTGTTGATACCCGAACATTCGGTAAGGGCGGTATTGGGCGCGTTGATCAGCGTGATGGTGCCGCTCGCATCGCGGGAGAAACAATGCGGGTTGCCGCTGGAATCGTAATAATTGCCCACCGCCACATCGGAATCGTTGATTCCATAGACGAACGTGGATTGGGATGAACCATCGGCATAGAAGGTCGTCACCGTTCCGTCAATAACGACGAATCCCAGATTGGCTACTCCGGTCTGGCCAGTCGATCCTCCCGTATCCCCGTTGTTGTTGATCGCGAAAAGCGAGGTCGAATAGCCACTTATCCCAACGTCGTACTGTGTGTACTTCTTTCCGTTCAAGAAAAAGCCATGAAAGGCATTGTCGCTGTCTTGATAGAAGTCACCGACGATTACCCCGGAGTCGTTGATTCCGTTGGCCCGTGTAAAGCCGCTGGAACCTGGGAAGACGATTGTCGTGTACGTGCTGCCCTTCAGCTCAAACCCTTGCGTATCACCATTGGCAATGGTGCCGTTGCCGACAACGGCATTCTTCTCGTTCACGGCCGCGGCGTACGGGTTCGACACTCCCGAAGGAGCGACCGTTATGACTTTGTAGGAGTTAACGCCGGTATTAGCGGCGAACATTAAATTGGGCAACAGGATGATCCCGGCCAGAAACAGCAGCGCCGTCAGCCCCGCCACAAAGCAACCCTCATCGAATACCCGCTTGAATCCCATAGAACCTCCTTTGGAGTGAATTGTGTGTTGTAACTGCTTGCAACCTGGTTTGTTGTGTCCCGAACAGCCAAATCTCGGCTATAATCCGTGCAACCCTCCCCTTCTGCAATCGGCAAGAACGGACACAAGCGGGCTTTACCGGACATTTCTTCGGAAAAGGGAGCTATCTCTACGCTTTCGCAGTCCAATCCTGAAAAACGTCTCAACTCCTGGAAGGAGATCGCCGCCTTTTTCGAGCGCGACGAGCGCACCGTGCGCCGCTGGGAGATAGAGCGAGGGCTGCCCGTGCACCGTGTACCGGGTGGCGCCCGGGGTGCCGTCTTCGCCTTTGCGGACGAGCTTGAAGATTGGCTGCGCCGTCCGCAGGGTCAGGCCGAGCAACCGCAGATTGCAAAAACGGCCGAAAAGACGTTCGAAAAAACGCTGCTCGAAAAAACAATCGAGCAGACTGGTGGAGAGACGGGTACAGGCCGAACGATGCCGTCAGTGATCCCGATCTCTGCGCCGGTTTCAACAGCAGAAAGCGCAAGGCAGAACGGCAAATCTTGGCGGCGCCCGGAAGCTCTCCGTCTGCTGCCGTGGATCGTGGTCGGGGCGTTGGCGGCAGGGGTCTTTGTCGGCGTCTATTCCTACCGGCAGACCACACGTTTCCGGGCCCACGCTTCTGACAAGCAAGTGGGCACGCGCCGTCCGTTCCTTGCGCGCGATACGATTGCCGTGCTTCCATTCGCGAATTTGCGTGGAGACGCCAAAACTGACTACCTCAGCGACGGCATCACGGAGTCGTTGATCGGCAATCTCGCCCACATCCCCCAGCTTCGGGTCCGATCGCGCGATTCCGTCTTTCGCTATAAGGGCAAAGACCTCGATATGCCGACAATCGGAAGCAATCTCGGAGTCTCGGTTCTTGTAAGCGGCCGGGTGATGGTGCGGGGGGACTCCATCGAAGTCAGTACCGAGCTTACCGATGTTCAGAACAACACCGAGATTTGGGGCAACCGTTATAGCGGCAAAAGCGCAGACATCATTCTGTTGCAGGAGCGCATGGCCGGCGACATTGCCGATAAGTTGCGTTCCAAGCTCACCATTTCAGAGGAACAGCAGGTTACCCGGCAAGGCACGCAGAATCCGGAGGCCTATGACCTTTATTTGAGGGGCCGTTACGCGTGGAACAAGCGATCACGCACGGATCTGGAGGCCGCAATCTCCTATTTCAATCAAGCCATCGCCGAAGATCCCAACTACGCACTGGCCTATTCGGGTCTGGCCGACGCTTATTCGGTTATGCCGAATTACTGTTGTTCTCCCCGCGAGTTTTTTCCAAAATCGAATGCCGCCGCCCGCAAAGCGCTGGAGCTCGATTCGACCTTGGCTCATCCCCACGCCGTTCTTGGTGTGAATGAGACGCAATACGACTGGGATTTTGCCGGAGGCCGGGCTGAATTCAAAAAGGCGCTGGAACTCGACCCCAATGACGCCAGCGCCCACCAGTGGTATGCGGAGAGTCTGGACAGGATTGGGGGCAGACAGGAAGAGGCTTTCGCGGAGATCAACCGCGCGCGTCAGCTCGATCCACAGTCGCCGGTGATAGTAAGGGAGCTCGGAGGCATCCTCGTCACTGCAGGGCAATACGACGAGGCGATCGCCGTGTGCCAGAAGCTGGCCAATGACGAGCCGACGTTCGCCATAGCTCACGATTGCCTCGCCAAAGCTTATTGGGCGAAACGCATGTACCCGCAGGTGGTCGAAGAGTTCAAGACCCAAGCCCGGCTCTCCGGCGTGCCCGAGCAAGTTGCGTTTGCCGATGCTCTAAATCAGGGATTCCGTTCGGAGGGTTGGAACGGCGCGCTTACCAAAGCAATTGAATTTAGGGAAGCGGAACGGATTAGGACGGGCTACTTCTCGGGCGAGGAAATTGCTCAGCTGTATACCGACTTGGGAGACAAAGATCAGGCCTTCCACTGGCTCAACATCGCCTATCAGGAGCACGATTGGATGTTGATCGGCTTGAAAACCTTCATCCCTCTTGCCCCGCTGCGCTCCGACCCGCGGTTTGACGAACTCGCGCGCAAAATCGGTCTGCCGCAGTAACCGGGATCGAATCAGAAATTCCCAACGTGGGTTTTTTCCAAACACGAACAACTCGAAAGATCAATAACATAAAAGTTGTGTCTTCGACTAACCTTCCCGGCGTGTTTTGGCGCTTGCGACGCGTCGATTGCGGCGCTTAACTGAAAGGATGGATCACGAGAAACCGCACAAGACGGAATCCAAAGTTCTCGTCTGCCGCATCTGCGGCAAGCCTGTGCGGCTTGAAACTGCCAAGGCTGATGGCGACGGCAAAGCAGTTCACGAAGACTGCTACGTCGCGAGGTGAGCCTCAGATAGGCGAAACTCGACGCCTTGGGGCGAGCTTCGTTTCGGCCAGCCGAAATTACCGCAGCCTTGCCTACCGACCTTCCTAAATTCCGCTATGCTTAGGAAATACTTGTGACCCAGACCTATGACCCTGCTCGACGCTAAGCCCTACGATCCGGCAAAAGCACGGCGACGGAGAATTCAAATTGCAACGGCGATCGTGGTCGTGATTGTTCTCGCGGCAGTCGCCTGGTTGTACCGCAACTGGCCGGAAGAGCGGGCGGTGAGCAAGTTCTTTGCCGCGCTCGAGCATCAGGATTACGAGACCGCTTACGGCATCTATTTCAACGACCCCGGCTGGCGCCAGCACCAGCAGAAGTATTCTCAGTACGGCTACGCGGATTTCTATCGCGATTGGGGACCGGGCGGGGAGTGGGGACTGATCAAATCGTTCCGCATTTACGGGTCGGCGAACACGCAAAACTTTGGCGGCGGAGGGGTGGTAGTTGAGGTGGTGGTCAACGAGCGCTCCGAGCACGCCCGCATGTTCGTAAACAAGGCGGACAAGACGCTGACCGTCTTTCCGTATTAGTTTATCCGTATTGGTTTATGCGGATGGGCGAGGATGCTCGTCTCTCCGACAACTGCGCTACGCCACCAACGCTGCAACCTGCGCCAGCGTCTTCTGCAACGAGGGTTCGTCGCCGACTGATAAAGAGATTTTCGAACGGTCGATCTGCCGCATCAACCCCCAAAGAACTTTTCCTGGACCGACTTCCACGAAAAGGCCGACTCCCTTGTCGATCAGAAGCCGCATCGAGGGCTTCCACCGCACCGTCCCGGTTACTTGGCGAATCAGCGCGTCCTGTGAAGCAGTACCGGAGGTAACCATCTCGCCATCCACATTGCAGACAACCGGGCAACCCGGATCGTGAAAACTCAGTGCCCGCAGGTCTTGCGCCAATCGATCCTGCGCAGCCTGCATGAGCGCACAATGGAAGGGCGCGCTTACCGGCAGCGTAATTGCCTTTTTCGCTCCGCGTTCAGCGGCAATTTTGACGGCGCGCTCGACCGCGCCAGCATTACCGGAGATCACGATTTGCTCGGGCGAATTAATGTTGGCCGCCTGGCAAACTTCTCCCTGCGCGGCTTGCTGCGCGATTTCGATAACCTGATCGAGGGGCACGCCCAGGATCGCCGCCATCGCGCCCACGCCGACCGGCACTGCTTCCTGCATATATTTTCCGCGATTGCGAACCGTACGCACGGCATCGGCGAAGCTCAACGTGTCCGCAGCGACATGCGCGGAATATTCGCCAAGACTGTGTCCGGCAACAAAGTCCGGCTTCAGACCTTTTTCCCGCAACACGCGAAAGGCCGCAATCGACGCCGTCAAAATCGCGGGCTGCGTGATCTCGGTCAGCTTCAGTTTTTCTTCGGGACCTTCAAAGCAAACCTGGGAGAGCTTGTAGCCGAGTGCCTTGTCGGCCTCGTCGAAGGTCTGGCGCGCGACTGAATAGTTGTCGGCTAACTCTTTGCCCATGCCGACCGATTGCGAACCCTGCCCGGGAAAGAGGAATGCGATTGGAGAACTGTTTGTCATGGTTAGTGTTAGTAACGAATTCAGACGCCGACCTCTTATTTTTTCTAGGTCGAAACTGGCGCGCTCAGCGCCGCTAACTCCTGCTCGATGATCTCGTTGACTTTGCCTTCGGCGAACTCCGCAGCCACGCGCACCGCGTTCTTGATGGCGTTCGTATTCGACGATCCGTGGGTAATGATGCAGACTCCTTTAACCCCGAGCAGCGGCGCGCCGCCGTATTCGGTGTGATCGAGCCGCTTTTTGAAATCGGCAAACGCATCGCGCGAAATGTACGCGCCCACCTGCCGCGTGATCGTCGCCTTCAAAGTTTCTTTGAGCACGGCGCGCACCAGCCGCGCCACGCCTTCCGAGGTTTTCAGGGCAACGTTGCCAACAAAGCCATCGGCCACGATGACGTCGACGTGGCCGTTGTATAAGTCGCGGCCTTCGACGTTGCCGATAAAGTTGATGGGTAGCCGCTTGAGCAAATGAAATGCCTCGCGCGTCAGGTCGTTACCTTTGCCTTCTTCTTCTCCAATCGAAAGCAGCCCAACTCGCGGCCGTTTCATCCCAAAAATCGAACGGCAATAAATATCGCCCATCACGGCAAACTGTTCTAGATTCACTGCGGTGCAATCGACGTTCGCGCCCACATCGAGCAGCACGGCCGCCGTATTCAGAACCGTCGGAAAAGCCGCCGCCAGCGCCGGACGATCCACGCCCGGCAGCGCTCCCAGCACGACCTTTGCCGTTGCCATAGCCGCCCCGGTGTTGCCCGCGGTAACAAAGCCGGCGGCGCGCCCTTCGCGCACCAGCCGCAGTCCAATGCGAATCGAGGAGTCGCGCTTGCCGCGAATCGCCTCCACCTTGTCTTCCATGGCGATGACTTCGCTGGCGTGAACGACGTCAATCGGCAGCCGCCTCGCCCCGGGATAGTGGGCGAGTTCGGCCCGCAGATGCGCCTCCGGTCCGACCAGCAGTACGTGCACACCGTGATGACGAGCCGCCTGCAGTGCGCCTTCGATCTCAGGCTTCGGCGCCTTGTCGGATCCCATCGCATCCAGTGCGATTACGCTAGGCATGAAGGGAACTTAAGACTTCTCTTCGACCTCGACGACTTCGCGGCCTTTGTAGGTTCCGCACTTCGGGCACGCCCGGTGAGGCATCTTTCGCTCGTGGCAGTTGGGGCACTCTGAGAGCGAGTGCTTGGAGAGTGCATCGTGCGCACGCCGCGTTGCCGTGCGCTGCTGTGAATGTCTGCGTTTTGGATTCGGCATCTTTTTTAGTTCTCAGTTCTCGGTTCTCAGTAACCTCCTCGGCTCTTCACCCAAGAGCTTCGAGTCTTTGAGGTCTTACTGAGAACTGAGAACTTCTCCTATTGATTCAATTTCGTACGTATCTCTTTCAGCGCCGACCAGCGCGGGTCTTCGACCTCATCCACGCAGGAGCACTGACCCTCATTCAAATTTTTGCCGCAGTGCGGACACAATCCTTTGCAAGCTTCGCGGCAAATCGTCTTCAACGGCAGCGCCAGCAGCACCTGCTCGCGCAGCGTGTCTTCCAGCAACAACCCTTCGCCTTGGTAATAACCGATCTCGGCCTCGGCGTCGGTCACCGAAAGCTCTTCGTGCCCGGCGTCGGTCCCAAGCGGGCGGTAGAGCAGATCAAAGCTGCGCTTAACCGGGTGCACCACCGGATCGAGACAACGTGCACAATCGACTTCGACGCTCGTCTCCAGCTTGCCTTTGAGCCGGATGTCCTGCACCACCTCGTGCTTGCCGTGGCGCTCCTCGACCAAGTCCGCCCGGCCTTCGGTGCGCAGCGGCGAGCGTTGCCGCACTTCGGCTCCAAGATCGATCACACCCGGACTGAACTCCTCCCGGAAATCGACCGGGTGAATCGCCAAATCCTCAAGTTCGATGAGCATGGAAACCTCCGCCGCCCCCGCTCCAATTACCGCAAAGGCCTGCGGAAGTGCGCACAGAGACGAAAGTCTCTCAGGGAGCAAAGTTTAAGAATAAAGGGCTGAAATCAGGGTGTCAAGGATGGGAGTGGAGAGATAGTGGCTCAGTTTCGTTGTCATCCCGAGCAAGCGGCTTCTTGCGCCGCGAGGGATCTGGGCGAGCCGCGCGATGCGTCGCGCCTTCTGCGACGCAATAACCGCGCGTTTGGCTCGCTTCCTTATTCAAACTGCACCACTACCCTGGGGTCATGGAACTTCCATTTTGAAACTCGCCGCATCTCTGCTATAGCTTGGCTGTTGTGATTCTCGACGCGCTGCATCGCATCGCCGTTCATCGCCAGTCGCTCTCGCGCCAGGAAGCCCGGGCGGTGATGGCCGAAGTCCTCGCCGGGCAATGTTCCGACACGCAAATCGCCGCGCTGCTTGTGGCGCTGCATATGCGCGGCGAGACGGTCGAAGAGGTCGTCGGCTTCGCCGAAGCCATCCGCGCCGCCGCCGTTCCGCTCGAACTCCACGCCGCTTCGGTTCTCGACGCGAGCGGCACCGGCCGCGACGCGCTCGTCGATACTTGCGGCACCGGCGGCGACACCAGCGGCACTTTCAACATTTCTACCGCGACCGCCTTCGTTGTCGCCGGAGCTGGCGTCCGGGTCGCCAAGCACGGCAACCGCAGCGTTACCTCCAAATGCGGTTCTGCCGATGTGATGGAGGCCCTCGGCGTGAAGATCGACTTGCCCGCCGCCCGCGTCGCCGCGTGCCTCGACGAAGTCGGCATCGCATTCCTCTTCGCGCCCCTCATGCACCTGGCCATGAAACACGTCCAGCCCGCGCGGCGCGAGCTCCGTCTGCGCACCGTCTTCAATCTTCTCGGCCCGCTCACCAATCCCGCCCGCGCCACCTGCCAGGTTGTCGGAGTCTATTCTGCCGACCTCGTCGAAAAACTCGCCGAGGCCCTCAGCATGCTGGGTCTGTATCGCGCTCTCGTCGTGCACGGAGACGACGGGCTCGACGAAATCACCATCAGCGCCCCAACGCGAATTGGCGAAGTCCGCGACGGCCAGGTTCACACCTATGAAGTCACACCCGAAGAATTCGGCCTTCGGCGCGCGCCGCTCGAAGAAATCTCCGGCGGCG
>JASHOU010000132.1 GCA_030038475.1 Terriglobales bacterium
AAACCACCCGTGCTGATAATCGCCTTTGTCGAGCCGGTTACCGCCGGTAACCAGTTTCGCACCCTCCGTTCTTCCAATCTCGATGTAGTCGAGATCGGTGCTAAGCTGCCTTTCGTTCACTGCCGGTCCCATCTCCACCGTCTCGTCCAGCCCGTTGCCAACTTTGATCTCTCGTGCGCGCGCAACGAAGTGATCGATGAACTCGCGATACACGCCCTTCTGCACAATAATCCGGCTGGTCGCCGTGCAGCGTTGTCCGGTCGTCCCAAATGCGCCCCACAGCCCGCCTTCAATCGCCAGATCGAGATTGGCATCATCCAGCACAATCATCGGATTCTTCCCGCCTAGTTCCAGCGAGCAGTGCTTAAAGCTCTTCGCCGCAGTCGCGCCCACAATTCTTCCCACCGCCGAAGATCCCGTCAGCGAAATCGCGCGCACCGCCGGATGCTCGGTGAGCGGCGTTCCGACCTCAGTTCCATAACCGGTCACAATATTGATCACACCCTTCGGAATCCCCGCATCCGTCAGCGCCTGCACCAGGTTGAAAGTCGAAAGCGGCGTATCCTGCGCCGGTTTGATCACGCACGTATTGCCGCAGACGATCGCCGGCAGCAGCTTCCACGAAGAAATCGCCATGGGAAAATTCCACGGCGTAATCATGCCGCACACCCCGATCGGCTGCCGCACCGCCATCGCAAATTTGTTCGGCAGCTCCGACGGCACCGTCGGCCCAAACAATCGTCGCCCTTCGCCCGCGTTGTAATACGCCGCGTCAATCGCCTCCTGCACGTCGCCGCGCGTCTCTTTCAGAACCTTTCCCATCTCGCGGGTCATGTCGCGCGCGTACTCTTCTTTACGCTCCATCAGAATCTCTGCCGCGCGAAACACCATCTCTGCCCGGCGCGGCGCCGGCACCAGCCGCCATTTGGCAAATGCACGTTTGGCTGCCTCTACGGCGGCATTCACATCCTCCTTATTCGATCGCTGAAAGATGGCGACCACTTCCCGCGTATCCGCCGGATTGCGGTCCTCAAAGGTCTCGCCACTGACAGACTCCACCCACTCGCCGTCGATAAAATTCTTGTAGACCCGGGTCTTGGTCGCTGCGCCGTCGATCACCGGCTTGGTAAGAGTATCGGTCGCCATAAAAATCCTCCTGAAAGTGTGCAGACTCATGCTAACGCCCGCGGTGAAGCCGGGCAAGGCGGGTTGCCTTCTCAACTCTGCTCATGGAAATAGATTGGATGTCTCTGTAACCCGTAAGATTCGACTGCGAAAATTACTCCGAGGTAGCCGGTTCGTGACCAGGGCGCGCCGGTCCCAGAACGCCATCCCGACGCTTTCTTCCGACGCGTTCTGAGGACATGCCCAACTGAAACGGTCCAGTGGCGCGTCTAAGTCACTTTCGTAACCCTTTCACCCCACGCCCCACACCTCACACCCCCGCTCCCAGAGATATCATGGTGCCAACGAGGGAGTATCCCGTTATTTTACGATTGCTTGAACTGAGGTTGGCACGGGCTCATGCCGAATCGAAATAAGCCGGGCGTCTACGTCGCCTGGAAGACAGTGACGTATCGCAGCGTCATCATGATGATGCTCGGCGCAGCACTGATCTTTTTCGCCATTCTTCACGAAGCCTTTCCCAAATTCACCGATTCAACCGTAAAAGCCGCCGCCAGTCTCTCCACCGGCTTGCTCGAAAAAGTTGCCGGCCTCGCGCCTCCGCTCAAAGGACCGTCACCCGCAGTGGCGCAGCAGGCGCACTTCACCGCGCTTGATGGCACCATCCGCGTCCGCAAAAGCAACGGCACCACCTGGATCAACGCCGACTACAACGTGCCGCTCGAAAAAGGCGACGTGGTACAAACCGGCGCCGAAGGCATGGCCAAGATTGTCTTCAACGATGGCACCAACTACACCGTAAAACAGGATTCTCTGATCGTTATCGAGGAGAACTCCGCCAACGATCAGCAGCAAACCAACGTCGCTGTGGCCGTTACCACCGGCACTGTCGACCTGAGCACAGCGACCTACGTTCAAGGATCGAAATCGCAGGTGATCGTCGCCGGCGCCAAAGCTTCGCTCGCTCCCGATTCCGCCGCCATGGTGCACAACGATCCCAAAGACGATCGCCACGAAATCCTGGTCAAGAAGGGCAGCGGCGACGTCGAGCGTAATGGAGAAGTCGTTCGCCTCTCGAACTGGGAGAAAGTCAGTTTCCAGGCCACTTCCAAAACCATGGAACGAGCCACCGAAATTGGGCCGCCTGCACCGATTAGTCCCGGCAACATGATGCCCGTCTTCATCAGTCCCGACGAGAAATCCAAGCAAGTGGAGTTCACCTGGACTCCCATGCCCAATGCCGCGGGATACCGGCTGCGGATCTCGCACAATCCCTATTTTTCGTCGCTGTTGCTCGACCGCAAAGTCGAAACCGCTAGCGTAGTAGTGACGGGCCTGCCCGTCGGCGCTTACTATTGGTCGATCCAGTCTTACGATGGAGCGGGGAAAGAATCGGTTGAGAGCGAAAAGAACCGCTTCACGATCATTGTCAAAGCGAAAGAAAAAATTGAACTCGCGCTCGAACTCGATCCCTTCATCCAGCACGGTCACGTGATTGAGGTCACGGGCAAGACCGAGCCGGGAGCGCGTGTCATGGTGAATGGCCGTGAAGTGCCGATCGTCAGCGACGATGGCACGTTTCACTATTTCACTCCGCCCTTGCCGAACGGCGAAAACCTGGTCACCGTCACGGCGCAAAACGCGCAAGGCGGCGTCAATACCCACCAGGAAAAAGTTGTGATTCAGTAAGGATTTGCCCTTCTGGGTAAGAACTGAAGGTTAAGAACTGACGATAATCCGACATCAGCAGTTCGGAATAACTCTCGGAACAATGGATGCTCAGTTGACAACCAGTTTTTTCGGACATTTCAGTAGAATAGAAGTACCGTAAGAACTGAAGCGGCACGGGAGAGCGGCTCACGCGGAAACTGACCCACGCCCAGTTTCCATGGCCGAGGTGAATTCCCGCAATATAAAGAAAAAAGAGAAAGAAGTTCTGCCATGTCAAACAACGGTTTTAACGGCGCGTCGCGATCGCACAATCTGCGTTCGCTGTTCAGTATGTTTTCGAGCGACCTCGCCATCGATCTTGGAACGGCCAACACGCTGGTGTATGCGCGCGGCAAGGGCATCGTCGTCAACGAACCCTCGATCGTCGCGCTGAATAAAAACACCAACGAAGTCGAGGCCGTCGGCAAAGAAGCCAAAGAAATGCTCGGACGCACGCCCGGCAACATTGTCGCCATCAAGCCCATGAAAGATGGCGTCATCGCCGACTTCAAGGTCACCGAGAAGATGCTGAACTACTTCATCCAGAAAGCTCACAATCGCAAAATGCTGGTGCATCCCCGCATCGTTATCGGCGTGCCTTCGGAAATCACCCAGGTCGAAAAACGCGCCGTCATGGATTCCGCCTATCGCGCCAAAGCCAGCGAAGTCCATCTCGTCGAGCAGGCCATGGTCGCCGCCATCGGCGCTGGATTGCCCATCACTGAGCCCAGCGGCAACATGGTCGTCGATATCGGCGGCGGCACCACCGACATTGCCGTCATCTCTCTCAGCGGCATCGTTTACTCGCGTTCCGTGCGCATGGCCGGCAATCAGATGGATGAGGCCATCATGAACTACCTCAAGCGGAAATATAACCTGCTGGTCGGCGTGCGCACGGCCGAGCAGATCAAAATGGAAATCGGCTCTGCTTACCCGCTCGACAAGCCGCTCACCATGGAAATCAAAGGACGCAACCTGATCGAAGGTGTGCCCAAGACCATCACTGTCGATGACAGCGAAATCCGTGAATCGCTCAGTGAATGTGTCTCGACCATCATGAATGCGATCCGCGTGGCGCTCGAACGCACGCCGCCCGAGCTTTCCGCCGATATCAGCGACCGCGGCATCGTGCTCACCGGCGGCGGCGCGCTCATCAAGAACCTCGACAAGCGTATCCGTGAAGAAACTGGTTTGCCCGTCTCCATCGCCGACGATCCACTGTGCAGCGTGGTTCTCGGCACCGGCAAAATGCTCAGCGACTTCAAACTGTTGAGAAAAATCTCCATTGAGTAGAGGTTTCGTGGCGCAGGTTTCAAGGTTTCAGAGTTTCAAGGTTTGACGTCGAGCAAAAAACTCCTCTCGCCGTGATTTTTGCACCTTGGAACTTTGAAACTTTGAAACAGGTTTTTTATGGAATCCGTCCTCGGACGCTATCGCAACCTGATCGTACTCGTCGGAGTCTTGTTCGCTCAGGTCCTCGGCTTGGCCGTGCAGGTCAAGCGCACCACCGACAGCGAGCCGACACGCCTCATCCGCCTCTGGGCCGTCGGCATGGTCACCCCTCTTGAGAAAGCCCTCGTCTGGAGCAAGACCTCGACCGCCAACCTCTGGCACAACTATTTCTACCTGCGTGGGGTGCGCGCCGAAAATCGCAGCCTCAAGGCGCAAATCGAACAAATGCGCCTCGAACAGGTACGAATGATCCAGGATGCCGATCAGGCGAGGCGTTTGCAGGCGCTGCTCGGCTTCAAGGAACAATTTATATCCCAAACCACGGCCGCACAGGTCATCGGCGGAAGCGGCAGCGACCTCTCTCGCCTCATCTATATCGACAAGGGTTACGGCGACGGCGTTCGGCCCGATATGGCCGTTATCACCGGTGACGGCATCGTCGGCAAAGTGCTGCGTGCCGATCGCGCCGACCGCCATGTTGCACAGGTTCTTCTCATCAACGACCAGACCAGCGGAGTCGGTGCCATCCTCGAAAAATCGCGTCTGCAAGGCATCTTGCGCGGCACGCCGTCGGGTGAAGTCGTGCTTGAAAAGGTCATGAGCGACGAAACCGTGCCCGTCGGAGAACTGGTTCTTACCAGCGGCGGCGACGGAATTTTTCCCAAGGGTTTGCCCGTCGGCCGGGTCACGAAAGTGACTCCCGGCAGCGAGCTATTCCTCAACATTCACGTACATCCGGCCGCCGATCTCGGCAAGCTCGAAGAGGTGCTCGTCGTCACTAAGATCGACGAGCGCCAGGCCGAGCCAGATCAGACCAACGCGCAGCGCGCCGCCGACATCCTCGCCGAACGCCTGCCGACCGTTCCCCCCAAACCGGAAACGCCCGCGAAGTCGGCCACCGCCGACCCCGCAGTGACAAAGACCGCCGCGACTACGGACTCTAAGCCAAATACTTCCGCGGCCGCAGCCGGAACCACAACTGCATCACCCGGAACTGCTGCTGGAGTCGCCACAAAGAAGCCCTCTGCGCCCGGAGTTTCAGTCACCCCGAAACCCGTCGCCTCGGGACCGTCGGCCCTCGCAAATCCCGTCAGTTCCAATCCAGTATCCGAGAGCAAGCCCAAGACCGCGTCTGCACCAGTCTCCGCCGTGAACGGCACTTCCACGCCGCAAAAAACGCCGACGGCACCCTCTACGACTTCCGTAAAATCTTCCGCACCCGGCTCGGTCGAGTCTTCCGCCCCTGCCTCCAATGCCGCCGCCAAAGCACCCCCAAAACCAATAAAGGCAGCGGCTCAGCCCCAGCCGCAGCCCGCCGTCGACGACACTCCACACTAACGTGGCCATCACCTACACATCGGGAGAGCAGGTTGAGGTCTACCGTTTCAGTCTTCCTGCGACGATTCTCATTCCGCTGACCGCCGTTTTCCTGCAGGCGTGGCTGCCGCCGCGCTTTCCGTTTTTCACCATTTTCGATCTTCCGCTGCTCGTCACCATCGGCTTCGCCACGGCGCGCCGCAATCCCATGGCGGGCCTGATCACCGGCGGCCTGATTGGCATTCTCCAGGATGCCCTCACCTCGCAGCCCATCGGCCTCTTTGGCATTTCGAAAACCGTCGTCGGATTCGGCGCCTCTTCGCTCGGCATCAAGCTGGACGTGGAAAATGCCGGCGCCCGCTTTTTGCTCACCATCTTCTTTTATGTCGTCCACGAAGTTGTCTACTTCGTCGTCGCCCGCGGCCTGGTGGGGTTGCGCATGGCCTGGAGCTGGCCGCACGAACTCATCTCCGGGATAGCCAACGCCATCCTCGGCGTCTTTGTCTTTATGCTGCTCGACCGCGTTAAGCAACGAACCTAAGGATAAGGCAGCTTCCCCATTAGCCTTCCGTCAACTGGCTTCCATTGCTACTATTAGGCGGCTGTCTGTGAGGTGAATCATGGCCGTCGCCACCGTCGCAAGCGTGAACGTTAAGCAGGCTGTGCCGTTTTTCAGCGTCACAGCATGGAGTCTTCTCTTCGGTTCTATGTTGATGGGCTGGGCTTCAAAATGAAGAACTCCTGGGTTCCGGAGGGTGATAGTCACTATCCCTCCGACGGGAAAATTCGCTGGTGCTGCCTTGAGTTGGGCGACGCCGTGATTATGCTTCAGGAGTTTCCGCCGCAAGGCCGGCCAAAGGAAACGCTTGGGGCAGACGCTTCGGTCACTTTCATGTGCGAAGACGCACTCGCCCTCTATCGCGAGTTCAAGGCGCGCGGAGTGCAGACGAGGAACCGCCCCTTTGTGGGAAACAACATGTGGGTCATCCCCCTGACCGATCCCGACGGCATCGGATCGAATTTGAAAGCCCCACCGATGCGCCGGAAGAAAGCGAGTTTGAAGAGTAGGGTTGGTGCGGCCCGATAACTGAGCCTGACGATACCGCGCACGACACGGATGGAAGGTCAATTTGCGATCGGTTAGCGCAACAGCCGTCGCGTGGCTGGAACTCGTCGATCCCGGCGGCAATCGCCGCATCGAAGGCTTACGTTTGGTTACCGCCTATGGCATCGCAGCCATGCTCGGAACATTGCTTGGGACGTCGCATGGACTTTCCAATGGCTCGTCGCTTGGCTTTCTGGCCGCTGGCTTTGCCTTGTGGGCCAGCGTTTCTGAAGGTCGATCGACCAGAGGCGAGTGCAGCCGCGATCTTGCGATTCTGGTGGCCGCCTCAGTTCTGGGCGCATTCGTCATGATTGAGCTTGCCCCGATTCTGCGGACAAGCCACTGGCTCGGACCTGAACTTACGCTTGTCACGGGCGCCTTTCTCGTGGGCTACCTGAAGCGTTTTGGCATTCTGGGCGCTGGGATCGGCTCGCAAATCTATATCGGAGAGCTTCTTGCTTACAGTACCGTCCTGACTCGCGCAGACCTGGCAATGGTTGCCGGCGCTGGAGTCATCGCAGCGATCGCAGCCATCGTCCCGCGTTTGCTCAGTGGCCCGGCGGAACATCCCGCCGTGGCATCAACTGCTGACTCCCTCCTCGTGCCCGCAGGCAATGGGCCAAGTCCAGAACTGCGCATGGGATTGCAAGCTGCCATCGCCGCGCTGGCGATCGTCCTATTAAACGATTTGGTTGGCCTGAAAGAATCTGCCTGGGCTATTACGGCCTGCACGTACGTAATTGCGGGTTCTGCGGCAGGCACCATCTCTCGCGTGCGGCGGCGGATTGTCGGAACCGTTATCGGTGTTCCAATCGGGCTCGCATGCCTGCCGATCGCCCACCATGCTCCGGTTTTGGCGTGGACGCTGGCGGCGCTGGCTATGATCATCTACGCGATGGCCTTGCCCGAGCGTTATGACATCGCCTGCGGCGCCTACGCCTTTACTCTCATGGTTACGCTTGCGACCACTGGAGAAACCTCCACCTTCCTGCTCGCTTCGCGGGCATGGGAGACGCTCATTGGTGGAGCGCTCGGACTCGCAACCGCGATGCTAATCCTGCCGCTGCGAACCCCTCAAGCTGGAACGTGAACTACCACGCGAATATCGAGAGCCCATAGGCCATTGCCGCCGCCGCCAGCGTCGAGAGCAGGTTCACTGCCTGGTTGCTGAGCGCGCCGCGGCGTTGCAGCGTCGCTCCGAGAAGACTGTCGATGAGCATTCCGGCAAATCCGGTGCCCAACGGAATCCAGAGTTGAGACGCAGGAATCATCCGGCCGACTGCTCCTACCGCCGTGATTGCCGAGCCGGCTATCAGCCCGGCGATGCTTCCGTAAAGCGTGATGCCGCCGTCGGTTCCCGCCGCAACCGGCTCCCACGTTGTAATCATTCGTGCATCTCGCGCACGATATTGCCCGATTTCGCTTGCGACCGTATCCGTCGCCGCTTCTACCAGAGCGGCCAGCACCGCGACCAGCCAAATGTGCTCCCCCGTCGCGCTGAAAATCACCGCACCCAGTGCAGGCGCCGCCAAATTTGCCAAAACCTGCCACGCATTCCGCCCTTCCCGCCGCTCGGCGACTCCTAGCGCCGCCTTCCGACGATATCCCAGCCGTGTCGATATCCACGTCACTGCAAATAGCGCTACCAGAGCCGCAAAAGCAGTCGGCCCAGCTCCCGCAAAAAGCAGAAAACACGCTATCCCTCCCGCAACCGCACCCGATGGATTCACTCCTCGCACAACCCGAGCCATGAGCGCGAAGCCCACCGTCACCAAAGCGGCGACGCCTATCCGCTCCGTAGACAAGGCCCAAGCGTGCGCGAAAAAAGAGCTCAGCATAATTGACGAACCCCACCAGATCATCTTCAGAGGCAACTCCCATCGCTTGCTAAACTCTCGCGCCTGTGATGGTAGACCTGAGAGCCCGGCTCGTTAACACTATATTCGGTGTGTGCCGCCATCCAGCCCCGCCATCTAGTGCTTGTCCTTTGGATTCGCCCGGTAATCTGGCCGAAGCAATACTGCCCCATTTACGCTACACTTCTGTACGCTTGCCGCTTTTGCGGCATCTGAAGATTTTCATAGTGGCAGTCGCTCTCGGCTGCCCAGCGGGGCAAGGCCCCGCTCGTATATCGCCAGCGGGATGCGGTCAACCGCGTCCCCACTTGGGGTGAACAATGGCAGCTTCAGTCTGGTCCGGTTATCTCACCTTCGGATTAATCTCCATGCCCGTGCGCCTGTTCTCCGGTGCGCGCTCGAGCGGCATCTCCTTCAACCAGCTTCACCGCACCGATCACCATCGCGTGAAGCAGCAGCTCATCTGTCCCCTCGATAACCAGGTCCTTGAGCGCAGCGACATCGTCAAAGGCTACGAATATCGCAAAGACGAGTACGTCATCGTCGAACCGGAAGAGATCAAAAAGATCGAGCCGAAAACGGCCAAGACCATGGAGATTCTCGAATTCGTCAAAGCCAGCGAAGTCGACCCCGTCTATTTCGAGTCGTCGTATTACATGGTTCCCGAAGAAGCCGGCCGGCGTCCCTACGCTCTGCTTACCAAGGCGCTCGAAGAAAGCGAATATGTCGCCATCGCCAAGCTCACCATGCACAATCGCGAGTACACCGTCTTTCTGCGCCCGCACAAGGGCGGAATGATGCTGCACACGATGTATTACAAAGACGAAGTTCGCGAGGTCGAGTCCTTCGGCACACCTGACGTCGAGATCAAAGAGGCCGAAATCAAGGTCGCCCATCAGCTCATCGAAGCGCTCGCGCAAGATTGGGATCCGGACAAATATCACGACACTTTTCAGGACAATCTGAAGAAGCTGATCGAAACGAAACTCGAAGGCGGTGAAGTGAAAGCTGTCGAGCAGCCGAAGAAACTCGCTCCGGTCGTAGATCTGATGGCTGCACTCAAAGAAAGCCTGGCGCAAACCAAGAAGCCCGCTGCGTCCGAAAAAGTCGCGGAAATGCCAGCCGTGGGCTCCTCGAAAACAAAACGCGGACGAGCCTGAAGCCGTAATCTTCGCCGCTGATCCCTTGCCCTCTCTGCAGAGACGCGGCTTGCCGCGTCTCCCACATCTCCGTACAACCAAACTCAATCCCGCGCCCTTCTCATCATCTGGCGAAAAAAATCCTCCGTTCGCTCGCCTCCGTTCCCCGGTTCCCGATACAATATCGGTTTCCGCAACGCCGACTTTTATTATGGAGTTTGAATGAAGCCGTTTTTCTGCCTTGGGCTTGTGCTGTCTGGCTGTCTCTTTTGGTCCGCATGTGGGGACGTCTTTCGCCCGATTATTATTCCCAATCCTCCCGTTTCTCCCAATCCACAGGCGTCGCACACCGTCGTTTCCATCAACAATAACGGAACGGTTGTTGCCGGCACCTCCATGGTCATCGATGTCTCGGGCGACACCGACGTCAGTATCGCCAATGTCGGCCTCGTTCCCGTCCACGCCGTGCAACAAACATCCGGAGTAATCCTGGTCGCGAACCAATCCGTCCCCGGCGCGCAGGCCGACTCGGTTACCCGCCTGAACTTCAGCAGTACGACCATCATCACCACTGCAACCATCACTGTACCGGCAAATTCGGCGCCGAACTTCGTCGCGACCACTGAACAGAACGAAGCCTATGTCCTGCTGCCAAACTACACTGACCCCACCACCGGCATGCTCACGCCATCCTTCGGAGTCATCAACACTGTCAGCAACTTCTTGGCCTATATCGTCCCGGTAGGCAACACTCCGGTGGCCATGACCGAGACTGCGGATGGCACCAAGCTCTACGTCGCCAACAATGCCGACAACACGATCAGCGGATTCAACACCTCCGATCGCTCCTCGCGCACGATCGTTGGCAGTTTCACCGCTCCGCTGTGGGCCAGCGCGCGCTCCGATAGCCAACGCGTCTACGTGCTTAACGGCACTGGCGTCATCAGCACGCTTGATACGACGTCGACCGCCGGCCCCGACAATGTGATCGACGCCAGCGTCAGCGCTCCTGGCGCCTCTTACATGCTCTACGACGGAAATCTGAACCGCTTGTATTTGCCGCAGGGCGCGCAGGGCCAGTTGACCATGCTCGACGTCTCGCAGTCGGTTCCCTCGGTTATTACCGGTGCACCAATCACAGTTCCTATCGTGGCTGCATCCGCTCGCGCCCAAGGTGACGTTTGTTCTACGTTCACCCCCAGCGCCGTTAACACCGACGCCGCCGCCTCCCTGCCCGATGGATCTCGCGCCTATGTCGGCTCTTACGCCGAGTTCGCCGTCAATGTCGCCATTTCGAGTGCTACCGCCAGCAGTGGCATCACGACTTACACCTACAGCCTGCAACCACCCGCGACCGTCAACCTGCTCCCCGGCATGGTGATCGAGATTTCCGGTGCGACTCCAGCCGACTACAACGGCACTTTTCAGATTCTCGCCGTCGGAAGCGGAGCTTTCCAGGTGTCCAATACTCCCACCGATACCTACATTGGTGGCGGAACCGGAGTTTCCTCAAATATCTGTCCGCAGGTGACGGTCATTAATGCTGCCAGCAACACCATTACGGGCTCCATAGCCATTCCAGGATTTCCCGCCTACGACACCCTCTGCGCCACCACACGAGACATGATCGGCCCGACGGGTAGCGGCTTCCGTTTCTCCATGGCCCCCGGCGGCGACAGCAGCCGCGTCTATCTCGCCAGTTGCGACGGAGGCATGGTCAATATCATCGACACCACGACCGAGTCCTATATCCTCAACTTGCCCGAACCCATCGGCACCCGCCCGCTGATTCCGCCCGCGGTACAGAACCCTCCCCAAAATCCCGTCTTTCTACTGGCCGGCCCCTAACATCTGGACGAACTTGGCAACATTGAGCTGAGGTAGCAAGCGGGAGCCAAACGAGCTAAATCTCGTGTCAGCTTATTTCGCGGCGTCTTCTAGAAACCAATCTTCTACGCGACCAAAAACAGCTTCCAAGCCTTCCGGTACCTTCTGATTGGGAAGATCTAAGGCATGGTCAGCACCCTCGATTCGCTGAAAAACTGCGTCACGTTGCTTGGCGGCTAACTCGGCGCGGAGGACATCGAACCCTGCAATCGTCTGCTGCATGTCGGCTGTCCCATGAGCGAAATACAGGTGCGCATGCGACTTGAGGGCTTCCTCGATGATCGAGGTCTTCATGAAACTCGACCACTGGCGGTAAGTCTGCCCCCAACAGAACTTAGTGATGCTCTCTGGATCTTGCAGGATTTCATTCCAACACGTGTACACTTCCTTTTCTGCGTCCAGTCCCTTACTCCGCATAAACTCCGCCAAGTGGAACAGATAGACTGGCCCGCCTCCCGACAATGATGCGGCGTGCGTGACCACCGGCGATACGTTCGAGACCCGCATGGCTACAATGCCGCCCTCCGAGTGGCCCAGCACGAGCGTCTTCGAAGCGTCAACGCCAGGCAGCTTCTGCGCCGCTTGGATTGCGTCCGCGATGGTCGCAGCCCACCGGTCCAGCGTGTACTTGGCCCGAAATTCCGGACGGCAATTGCGAGCGTCGCTGTCATCCGCAGGGTCATCCAGAAACTCAACGCCCGGCTTTTCGACCGCCAGGATGCGAGCTCGGCCGCGGGCCACTGAATATAGAACGCCCTGGAGTCCGCGGCTCATCCGCCCGCCGACGCTCACAAACTGAGATGAGCAGCCTGTGCCCTGGACCCAGACGATCAGAGGAACGGAACCAGGCGCCTGCCGAGTTGAGAGATAGAAGGTGATCTGCTGGCCATCGCCACCCGCGACGACGTAACGCCGGAACGGCTTATCTCCCACAGGGTAGTCTTCCCCTGCGGCCAGCACCGTGCCAAAGAGAAGATTGAAAAACAAAATCAAACAGGTCTTAAGCATAACGACCATTAGATAGACCCATCTCGCACGAGGGCGCAGATTCTTGCTGGTTTTGGGAAGAGTGCGGCAGGACAGATCGCGGAAAAACGGCGATCCGGCCGGGAGATGGCTTTGAGCGGTGCGAACAATTACGGGATGGAAGCGCTAACTGTTATGACCGGCAACTACTGCCCGTTCCGATGCCCGGCGCCGGTGGTAGCGCAGCGCCATATTCATGAACAGGTTTCCGCTGGAGGTATTGAAACCCATCACCAACGCCTCGGTATCTTCACTGCTCTTGCTGCCCTGCTCCGAAGTGTGCAGCGCGGGCGGGCGAACGTGAAAATGAAATCCCTGGTCGTTAAGCGTGGTAACGGCATTGCCAATGATCTGGTTGGCCAGTTCACAGACCGCTTCCCGTACCGACTCTTCGTCCGTCGCCGATACTTCGGCCCCCGCCAGACGGCTGGCCAGTTGCGCCGCGGCTGCCCGGTCTGCATCGAATATGATTCGTCCTTCGATCTCGCCCGAAAGGCAAACTTCGGCCGCGATCCCCTGCCGCCGGTACGCCTCTTCTTCCATCGTCAGCTTCTCGATGGCCACAGGCGATTCCAGCAATTCCGCCAGGACCGCGTCCGCCGAGTTGATGAAAGGCTGAATCAGCTCCATCCGCATGACTACACTCCAGCTCCGGCCCCTTGCGCGGCGCTATCGTCGCGCATCACATATTTGATGACTTCATAGAGAACTTCCGCCTTCACCGGCTTCTGCACAAAGTGGCGTGCGCCGCGTTGCAAGGCGGCCACGATGTTCTCCTGGTAGCCGACCGAAGACACCATCACGATGCGCGCCGTCGGATGGTCGCGCACGATCTTTTCCGCCGCTTCAATCCCTTCCGTCTGCGGCATAGTGATGTCCATCAGAACGATGTCGGGCGTCAACCGCTCGTATTCGCTGATCGCGCTTACTCCGTCGCCCGCCTCGCCAATGACCTGTCCCCCAAATGTCTCCACCATTCGGGCCAGGTTCTTGCGCGCGAACACGGAGTCATCCACAATCAGATAGCGCACCGGTTGGCCATCTTCGCTCCGGGTTACGGGAGCAAATTTTTCCATAACCACTCCTCCCCACCTATCAACTTAAACACGATCTACGCACTTTCGATAGATAACTCTAGTTACTTCCGGTACTACTCGCCTGCTTGGCCTCGCCATGGTCCACCCGGCCACGGTCGGGCGCGGATTGGGACTGCCCGCATTGAGACTGGAAAAGATGAGGCATATCCTGCAAGTCCGCGATGCGCATCGCATAACCGCGTTCGATGGCCGCTTTCGGCATGCCAAACACCACGCATGTCTCCTGGCTTTGCGCCACCGTGAATCCTCCGGCCGAGCGAACCTCGCCCAGTCCGACCGCCCCATCTTCTCCCATCCCCGTCATCAACACCGCCATCGCCTGCGCGCCAAACTCCTCGGCCACGCTGTGGAACAGCACATCCGCCGACGGACGGTGCCCATTCACCGGGGCATCCTCGCTCAGCAATACCACGTTGCCCAGCGGTAGTTTCTTCACTTTCATGTGCCGGTTCCCCGGCGCAATCAGCGCCCGCCCCGCTACCAGCAGGTCGCCCGTCTGCGCTTCCTTCACCCGGATTGGACAAGTATCGTCCAGCCGCTTGGCAAACAGTTCCGTAAACCCGTCTGGCATGTGCTGCACCACCAGGATGCTGCCGGAAAAATCCAGCGGCAGGTGCGAAAACAAATACTGCAGAGCGTTCGGGCCGCCCGTCGAAACGCCAATGGCAATGATGTGCGTGGGCGCCACCGGCTGCTGCTTGCCCGCCATTTCCAGCGGCGTTTCCCGCGGCACAAACTGCGGTTGCACGCCCGCGCTTTGCGCCGCCGCGTGGATTTTTTCCATCAACTCGCCGGCTACTTCCGTCATGTGCGCGAACACGTCGTGCGGCTTCGCCACAAAATCAAATGCTCCCAGCGAAAGCGCCTTGAGCGTGATCGAAGCCCCAGCCGTGCTGTGCGAGCTGACCACGATCACCGGCAACCGACGCCGCCGCATGATTTCCTTCAGCGTGTCGATCCCGTTCAGCCCCGGCATTTCCAGATCGAGCGTCACCACATCCGGCGTCAGTTCTTCGATTTTCTTCAGCGCAAAATGGCCGTCGATCGCTGTTCCCACCACCTCGATCGAACTGTCTTGCTCCAGGATCTGCGGAATCATCTTGCGCATCAGCGCCGAGTCGTCCACCACCAGCACGCGCACCGGCTTCTTCATAACTGGCCACCAGCGGCAGCCGCACGCACTGGAATTCCCGTGCCTGCCCTCGCCACGCTCGAGAGCAGCCCCGCCATACCTGCGCCGGATGCATCACGTCCCCACGTGAAGCGATCCATCAGCGCGATCATGTTCAAAATCAGCACGACCCGCCCATCGCCCAGAATTGAAGCCCCGCTTACGAGGTCGGTCTTGATCGATTGATCGTCCAGCGCCTTGATGACCAGTTCGTCTTCGCCCACCAGTTCGTCGACCAGCACCCCGAACTTCCGCTCCCCGCTGTGAATCACCAGCACAAACACCTTGCGCCGCGCCATTTCCGGACCGCTCTCTGGCCGCGCCCCCAGGCGCAGGAGCGGCAATACATCGTCGCGCAGTTGCAGCACGTCATACTGCTCCACCTGGTGGATATTTTCTTCCAGCGTCCGCGCGATCTCCGCTACCGCATTCAGCGGCAGTGCATACAGCCGCTGCTCCACCCGGAACATCAGCCCTCGAATAATAGCCAGCGTCAGTGGCAGCCGCAGGCGGAAGGTCGTGCCCCGGCCCCGCGCCGTCTCGATTTGGATCGTTCCTTTTACCCGTGTCAGCACGCTCTGCACGACATCCAATCCCACGCCCCGGCCCGAAAGCTCCGTCACCTGTTCCGCCGTCGAAAATCCCGGCTGCAGAATCAGGTCCAGCGTCTCGCTTTCGCTCATGCGCGCCGCTTGCTCGGTCCGCAGCAATCCCTGTGCCAGCGCCCGCTGCCTGACTTTTTCCACGTCGATGCCAGCCCCGTCGTCGGAAACCTCAATGACCACCTGATTTCCCTGGTGATAAGCTCCCAGCCGCAGCACGCCCTGCGGCCGCTTGCCTGCGCGCACTCGCTCCTCGGCCGTCTCCAACCCATGACCGATCGCATTTCGCACCAGGTGCGTCACCGGCTCAGCCATCGCATCCAGAATGCTTTTGTCGAGATCGGTTTGACCGCCCCGCACCACCAGCTCGACTTCTTTTCCGCACTGCCGTCCCACGTCGTGCACGATGCGCGGAAACCGCCGGAACAGCTGATCCACCGGCACCATGCGAATCTTCATCACCGAATGTTGCAGATCGTTCAGCACTCTTCCCTGGAACGCCATGGCATCGGCAAACTTCCCGCGTAAAGCGTCCTTGGGAAAGCGTTGTCCAAACTCCATCAGCGCCTGCTGCAGCATCGACTTCGCCAGAATCAACTCGCCCACCAGATTCAGTACGCTGTCAATTCTCTCTGCATCCACCCGCAGCAGATTGTCCGCCCCGCTCGCCACAACAAGAGTTGCGACGGATTCACCAGACGCCGATCCGTCGTGTACCGATGAGTCGGCAGCGTCGCTGGAAGCGGTGCCGGTCGCGCCGGCCAAACCCGATTCCGTTGCAGGCGGCGGCACCTCACCCCCGGCTTCAGCCTCGGCGCTCGAAACCGCCGCAACTGTGGGCGTACCTGCCGCCGCGCGCAGCGCCGTTACCCGCACATTCTGCGCAATCGTTGGAATGCTGCACTTGGCTCGAATCTGCTCCGCCGACTTCTCCGACACCAGCGCCGCTTCGATGCGCGTGATGGGCTCGTGGCTGCCCTCCAGCGGATAGAGCGCCAGCACATCGCCCATCTCCGCCAGCGCCAACTGGACCATCTGCCGGCCGGCAATGGGCATCCCGCATTGCGGGTCCACATCCACCACCACATGATGAACGCGCTTGTTCTCCGCCCGCGCCCGCGCAATTGCCAACTGCTCGTATTCCGACCAACGGCTCTTTTTCGCCGCGGCTTTTTTTCTGGTTGCTGAATTCTCTTTTGCCGGATTTCCCTTTGCCGCCGGGTGTGCCAGCCGTGCAATGTCGGCGCGCAAGGATCCGATGCTCGGCAGCTTCGTTCCCTTCCGGTAGGCCTGCAGCAGGGCCGCAAACACGTCGGCCGCGCGTAACGCTATCTCCGGAACCAGTCCCGCAGCTGCCGTGTTCCCCAGCGTCAGCACGTCTTCGAATTCATGGCAGAGTTCGCTCAACTCCCGGAAGCCGCACGCCGCCGAATCCCCCTTGAGCGTGTGCACGGTCCGCCGCAGGCTGCGCGCGATCTCCGCGTCCCCCGGCGATTTTTCCAGTTGCAGCGCTTGTTCATTCAGCGTCTGTAGCAGTTCCCCCGCGCTCTCAAAAAATAATTGGCGCAGTTCGCTCATCCGGTCTTCGGGGGGGAACGTCACATCTTCACCTCGATGCGCTGATACGCTGTACCACTGTCGCGATGCACCATCTGAAATTTGTCCGTTAGGCCGAGCAGGCTTTCGGCGTGGCCCACAAACAGATACCCCTGTGGATTCAGGCAGCGGTAGAACTTCTCCACCAGCCGCTTCTGCTCCGCTTCGTCGAAATACATCATCACGTTGCGGCAGAAGATGATGTCATTGCGCTGCGGCAGGTATTCCGTCTTCAAGTTGTGAAAGTCGAAGTGCACCAGCTCTTTCACGTTTTTCTTAATCGCGTAGCGGTCGCCAACTTTGTCGAAATAGCGGAGGCGATAGCCGTAGTCAACCGGCGACATCTGGCGCTCGCTATAGGAACCCTCCTGCGCCGTCCGTAGCACCGAGTAGTTGATGTCGCTCGCCAGAATCTCCACCCGCCACGGCGGCGGCACCAGCGGCTTCGGCAGCGGCGATTCGTACGGGATCGGGTTGCGCAAATAGTGATAGGAGAGCGCATCCGCGACCTGCATGGTCAGCGTGTACGGTTCCTGTCCCGTGGAGCAGCCCGCGCTCCAGATTCTCACGCTATAGTCGCGCCGCTCCTGCTTGCGCCGGAACAGATCGCCGAGCACGTCATTCTGAAACAAGTCCAGCTGCGCCTTGTTGCGGAAGAAGCTGGTTTCGTTGACCGTGAGATTTTCGAGCAGCCGTGAAAGTTCCTGTTTCCCCTGCTGGCTGATGAGTAGCCGGTAATAACTGTAGAACGAATCCAGTTGGCACTCTTTCAGCCGCCGCTGCAAACGATCCTGCAAAAATGGAGTCCGCCGGTCGTCGAAGTGCATGCCGCACTCCTGGTAAACCAGCGTCTGCAGCAGTTTCAGTTCCGCTTCGGTAAGTGCCGGCGATTCGCTCGTGCTCATCTGATTCTTTCTTCCCTGCTACAATCCCTATTTCCCAACCGATGCGTTCTTTGTTCCGCTCGTCATTCCGATCGTCGTCTCGCTCTTCGTTCCGTTCTCTGCCTTCGTCCCCGCTTTGCCATTCCCTGCCGCCGACGCCTTTTCCCCCGCTGCCTCCGTCTGCGCATCGCGCAACGTCAGCACTTTGGCCACATCCAGCAGGATGATCAGCCGTCCTTGGTATTTCCCCAAGCCGGTTACGCAGTCCAATCCGCCTTCCTGCATCATGGCCGGAGCGGCTTCAATATCGCTCTCCGCGATTTTCAGCACCTCCGACGCCGAATCCACGATCATCCCCACCAGCCGCCCGCGATGTTCCACCACCAGAATGCGGTTGCGCCGGTCGAGCGCGGTCGCGGGCTTTCCAAACCGTTTCCGCAGATCGACTACCGAAACAATCTTGCCCCGCAGATTGATTACGCCTTCCAGAAAGTCGGGCGCATCCGGCACCGCCGTGATCTCCGGGACACGCACAATCTCATGCAGCGTAGTAATGGGCACGCCGTAAGTCTCGCGGCCCACGCGAAAGCCGACAATGTGCGTTTCCCGGCTCATGCTTCTCTTCTCACTTAACAGTTAACGCGATCCCGCCGCTGCGCCCCTGGGTTCACTATGACGGTCGCTAGGACGATCACTATGGCGCGCCTCGCGATGCCCCGGCGTATTCCTGTTCGGCTTGTCTTCTGTGCGCTCGCTGGATCGCAGCGAGAAGCGATCCATCGAATCGAGCAGACCACGCGACATCTTCGACATCTGATCCGACGAAGCCGCCAGCTCCGTCGATCCCGAAGTCGATGCCTGCACCAGTTCGCGCATCCGTTCCATGGCCTGCACCACCGCCTGCGCTCCTGACGCCTGTTCTTCCACCGCCGAGTTGATCTCGTGCGTAATTTCGTTCAGCCGCGTCGTCGCCCGCGCAATCTGCGACGAGCCATGCGACTGCTCGTTGGTCGCCGCCCCGATCTCCTGGGCGAACTTGTATACCTCGGTCACCACGTTCGAAATCTTTCGCAACGCCGCATTCAATTCCTGGCCCAGATTCAGTCCTTCATTGACGATCGTCGTGCTCTTCTCCATGTTATCGACCGCTTTGCGCGCTTCCTTCTGTATGCTTTCGATCAGTTCAGAAATCTCTTTCGTCGACTGCGCCGATTTTTCCGCCAGTTTCCGCACTTCGTCGGCTACCACCGCAAAACCCAGCCCGTGTTCGCCCGCCCGGGCCGCCTCGATGGCCGCATTCAGCGCCAGCAGATTGGTCTGCTCCGCCAGATCGTCGATCACTTCCACGATCTTGCCGATGTTGTCCGCCCGCGCTCCCAGCGCTCCGATAATCTCCCCCGAAGCATGGATTGTGGTATTGATCCGGTTCAGCCCGTCGGTTGCCTTCTCCATGGTGCCGATGCCGCTGTGCACCTCTTCCCGCGAACGATTGGAAATATCCAGCAACACCTTCGCCGTGTCCGCCACGCGCTGGATTGAGGTCACCATCTGATCGATCGAGGCCGAAGTTTCGCTCACGCTCGAGGCCTGCGTCTGCGTGCTCTTGACCATGTTCTGCACGTTCACGCTCATCTCGTGCATCGTGCTCGTTACTTCGTCAATCGCAGTTGACGTTTGCAGGCTGTTTCTCGCCGATTCATCCGAAGAACTGGCCACCTGCGTCGAAGCCGTGGCCACTTGCGAGGCGGCGTCGCGCACGTTGCGGACCAACCCCCGCAATCCCTCCACCATGCTGATAAACGCATTCGCCAGCGTGTCGTTGGCCGAACGCGGATGCACGTCCACCGCCAGGTTTCCTCCCGCAATCGCCTCCGATACCGCGGCCATTTCCTTCAGGTACTTCACCATCGAGTCGAAAGTCCTAGCCAATTGCCCGATCTCATCCTTGCCCTGAACGTCGATGTTATGTTCGAGATCCCCGGATTGCCCGATCTGCTCCGCCACGTGAATGAGCCGGGTTAGCGGCCCGGTGATGCCGCTGGCCGTCCGGTAAGCAACGATCACACCCAGCGCCAGCGCTGCCAGCGAGCTCAGCACTGCCGCCAAAATTGTGAATGTTGCCGCCAATTCGTCCGAATGCCTGCGCTCGTCGAGCAGCTTGCGGTTTTCCAGGTCGACCGCATCCAGAACATCGCTCGAGCGCGCCACCCACGCGTTCGGATCCTTTTGCAGATAGAAAATCTGCAGCTCTGCCACCGTAGCGTTGCCTCCATCCACCGCCCGCCGTTTTTCCACCAGAGGATTCGCAAACTCATTGCTCCACGACTGCTCCATCCCTTGCACTTTCTCCAGATTGCCGCGCTGCTCTGTGGAGCTCACCAGTTCTTCGGCATGGTGGAGCGCCTCGACCAACTGGCGCTCCCCGTCGTTCATTTTGTCCACGTCCCGCGTGTCCCCGCTCAGCAGGTAATTCTGCAGGTGAAGCCGGTTCTGCATCATCTGGAAGCGCACCTGCGAGGTCGCCTCGGTCATGTCGATCGAACGCTGCGCTGCCGCCTTGGTCTCATGCTCGCGTTGCACCGCGATCAGGTTGATCGCCAGCAGCACCAGCACGGTCGCCAGGATGATGCCGAAGTTTAAGTAGAGCTTTTTTCCAATGTTCATGCTTCAACCTTCCTCACCGCGCCTCTCCATCCCGGCCACCGGAAATCGGCTCGGCCCAAACCGAGATTTCCATCCCACTCCCTTGGCGGAGCCTGGTTGACCATTCGCCCGAGCCTATTCGCCCGCGTCCATCTGCCCAGCCCAGGTATCCTCACCGCGAACATTCGACTCGGGGCTGCAAGCACAAGCTCCTCTCCAAGGTCTTCCACGTGTCCCTATATTCGGGCAATCACCACGCCGCCGCATACCGAAAGTTCTTTCCCTTCATTACTTTCGTGCGTTTTACACCGGTGAAGACTCAACCCTTCCGGCACAAGATTCTGTCAATTCAGGAACATTGGCACTTCGCCCGTGTGTGAGTTGGCCGAGATGTCAGCCCGCCGGGCTTGCCGTCCCTACTTGTCCGAACCACGACCCCAAAAATCACCGCCGTGCGGCTCCAAAATGAGACATCGGCCACTCAACCCGACGGCTCAGCCCGTTCACAACTCGGCACCGCCCGCGCGTATTCCCTTGACTCATTTTGAGATTCCAGCGTAGCCTTGTAGTAATCCAATTGTTTTCAACCGCTTAGGTTAGCGGCTGGTGCCGACTGACAAGCCACTCGGGAAACTCGGGTTCTTTCGATTCGTCTCACTCTGACGAAGCTTTCCAGAAGCTTCTCCTGGAACTTTCCCGCGGCGCGTTTCACAACAGTGATCCAAGCCAACTGATCCAGTCCTTTTGTGCCCTGACGCGCACTTACTTCCAGGCCAGCGGCGCTTATTACTGGAGTCTTTCCTCCGACGGCGAACTGATCGGCGCCGAAGCCGACTGCGACGACGCTAACTCCTTTCGTGGCACGCTCCGCCGCGCCGGCGATGCCTCCATCGCCATGGAGGCGGTACTCAAGCGTCGCGCTTTCTTCGTCAACCACCTCGATGCCACTCGTTATCCCTGGCTGACCGCAACCCGCGCCCACGCCGGACTGGCGGCGCCCTTGCTGGTTTCCGGCGAAGTAGTCGGTGCCATTACCTACCTTCGGGCCGCCGCTCAGCCCGGTTTCGACGACGACGCTGTCGCCAAAGTCACCATCCTCGCCGCCCAGCTCGGCACGGCGCTCGAGGCTCTGCGTTTGAATCAGCTCTCCCGCGAAGAGCGTCGCCGCGCCAGCATTCTGGTCGAAATCGCCACCGCCCTCCACGGCCTCCCCGATACCGCTGCCGTCATGGAGAGCATCGCCGACCGTCTCCGCGTTCTTCTCCGCTCTCCGGCCGTGCTCGTCCTACTTCTCCAGGAAAAGGCGCAGCACGGAAAAGGCTTCCAGCTGCAAGCCGTCGCCACCGAAGCGCCCAAACTTGCACAGGCTATTCGCCGCCGTTTCGAGCAGTACGATCTCCGCTCTCCGCTCGAAATCGCAACCCGCGCCGTCGCCGCCGGCGAACGCATCGTCGTGGCGATCGATGGCGCTTCTCATTTCGGAGACGACTCCCCGCCGGGAGTGCTCATTGCCGTGCCTTTTCGCACCTCACGCTCGCACGGGGCCATTCTCGTTTACCCGCGCGACTCCGATCCGTTCACTCAGGAAGACAAGAATCTGGTTTCCGCCCTCGCCGGCTTTGGCGCCGTAGCCATTGCCAACGCCGAACTTTATGGCATGGCGCGCGCCCAGGCGCACGAACTCCACGAAATTCTCGAAATTTCCTTTGAACTCGGCTCTGCCGGAAAACTCGACGAATTCATGCAGACCTCGGCCGTGCGCGCCGCCGGCTTCCTCGGCTTCGAACGCTGCCTCATCGGCTTGCTCGAACAATCCACCTTCCACGTTCGCTGGGCAGTCGAAAAAGGCACTGCCCGCCCGGTCGATATCCCGCTCGACGAAGATGCCGTCACCCGCGCCCTCAAGAAAAAAAATGTCTTCTTCACCGAAGACGCCGCCAAAGTTCAAGGCGCGAATCCGGATTTCATTGCTTCTTTCCACATCCGCCAGCTCCTCGCCGTCCCGCTGCTCGGTTCGAACGGAGACATTCTCGGCATGTTTGCCGTTCTTGACCGAATCGAATCCGGCCCGATCAACGATGAAGACGTTCGCCGTGCTCGCGCTCTGGCCGCGCAAGCCGCTATCGCTCTTGAGCTGACCCACAACCTGCATCAATCCGAGGAGCACCGCCGCCGCGCCGAAGCCCTCGTCGCCATCGCGCTCGAACTCAACACCGCCCTGCATTTGCCCGATTTCATGCGCAACTTCGCCTTGCGCGCCGCCAGCCTGCTCGGCAGCCCTTCCGTTGCTCTCTGTCTTTTTCAGTCCGCCGATCCCGATACCATCCTGCTGCGCGAAACCTCCGACGGCCTAACCGAAGTCAAAGACCAGCCCTTGCTTGACCGCTTCATGCAGGCGCTGCGCACCGCCTTGCCGAAATATTCTTCCGATATTGCCTTCGCCCCTGCCGCCGACATTCTGGGATCCACGCTCGCTTCGGCTCTGGAATGGACCGATTGCACCCTCGTTCGCCTCGCCGGCTCTTCCGGCGAACTCGTCGGCGTGCTCTGCCTTGCCGACCGCGGCGCTACGCCCAGCCTCGAAGATCGCCAGTTGCTTCGCGCCATCGCCGGCCACGCCAGCATCGCTCTCGAAAACGCCTGCCTCTTTACCCGCATGGAGCAGGCCAACCGTCACTGGCTCGAAGTCTTCGACGCCATCGGCGACTTCATCGTCGTCCACGACGAGCAGAACAACATTCTCCGCGTCAACCGCTCCCTCGCCGATTTCATTGGCACCGCTCCCGAGCAGCTCATTGGCGTCAACATGCGCGCCCTCGAAGCCCTGTCCACCGCTGCATCCCCACACTCTTGTCCTTTTTGCCGCAGCGGCGAAGGCCTCGACGAATACGTTCACCCTCCTTCCCAGCGTAGCTACCTGATTTCCACTTCCCGCATTCATCCCGCCCGGCCCGGCGTCCCGCCGCGCGACCGCGCCGGCATCCAACTGCAAACCGTGCATGTCCTCAAGGACATCACCGACCGCCGCGAAGCCGAGCGACGTTACCGCGAACTGTTCGACAACATTCAGGAAGGCATCTACGTCACTTCCCCGCAAGGCCGCTTCATTGAGGTCAACGACGCTATGGTTCGCATTCTTGGCTACGACAGCCGCGAGGAAGTCCTGCAGCTCGACATTCCCACCCAGGTTTATTTCTCACCCGAGCGCCGGCAGGAATATGCCGAAACTCTCAAGCGCAACGGCGAAATGCACAACCTCGAAGAAGTCCTTCGCCGCAAGGATGGCTCGCCCGTGCACGTCTTCATGAACTGTTACGCTCAACGCGATGCTGCCGGCAACGTTCTCCAACACCGTGGCCTGATGCTCGATGTCACTGGTCTTCACCGCTCGCAGACTGAACTGCAACGGGAACGCGATTTCTCCAACAAAATTCTCAATCACACCCAGAGCCTGATTCTGGTCACCGATACCGAAGGCGTTATCAGTTACGCCAACCGCCGCTGGAGCGGACTCGGCTTCCAGCAAAGCCAGGTTTTGGGCCACACTTTGTCCGATCTCTGCGTCTCCCAGCGACGCCCCGCGCTCCGCGACGCTTTGGCCCAGGTCGCGCGTGGCCAGCAGGTCAATAACTTCGATTTCCCGCTCGTCCGCCTCGATGGCGCGCCCGCTCAGTTTTCCGTCAACTTCAGCCCGATTAGCGACGAAGATGGCGGCGTCATTAGCGTTGTCGTCGTTATGACGGATGTAACCGACTCCTCGGTCTTGCGCTCCAAGCTCATGCACGCCGAAAAAATGGCTGCCGTCGGCCAACTGGTCTCCGGCGTCGCTCACGAGGTCAACAATCCCCTCACCGCCATTCTTGGGTTCGCCGACCTCTTGATGGAAAACCCCGATCTCCCCGAGAGCGCGCGCCGCGATCTGCGCGTCATTCTTCAGGAAGCACAACGCACCAAGCAGATCGTGCAGAACCTGCTCAGCTTCGCCCGTCAGAAGCCGCCCCAGCGCCAGCCACTTCAGCTCAATTCCATCCTGCAACGCACCGTTCACCTGCGCTCTTACGACTTCATCAGTCACGGCATCCAGGTCGTCGAACGTCTCGACGAATCCCTCCCCAACGTTGTAGGAGATTCTCACCAGTTGCAGCAGGTGTTTCTCAACATCCTCAACAACGCCTATGACGCCGTCCGCGAAACCGCACGCCCCGCTCGCATTGAAATCTCGAGCGCCCGTGTCAACTCCTTCGTCGAGATTTCTTTTCGCGATAACGGCCCTGGCATCGCCGATACCGGCCCCATCTTCGATCCCTTCTACACCACCAAAGATGTCGGCAAGGGCACCGGCCTTGGCCTCAGCATCTGCTACGGCATCGTCCACGAGCATGGTGGCGAAATTGTCTGTCACAACAACCAGGATTCCGAAGGCGCTACATTTATCGTCCGCCTTCCCATTGCCAGCGACTCCGCATCTTTTGGAGCCGTCGCAGGAGTGCAACCAAGATGACGCAGTCAGGAACCGACACGAAACGCACTGACAATAAAACCAAATCCGCTCTCTCGCCCGTGCTTCTCATCGAAGACGAGCCCGCCGTCATGGCCTTGGTCCGCGCCGTTCTCGAAGGCCACGGATACACCGTCGTTCCCGTCGAATCCGGCGCCGAGGCTCTGCGTCTGCTTGAATCCGGCAATTTTCACGGCGTCATCTCCGACATGCGCACTCCCGGAGGCGTCGATGGCGCCCAGGTCTACGCCTGGATCGCCGACCATCGTCCCGAACTCGCGCGCCGCCTCGTCTTCATCACCGGCGATATCGCCAACGAAGAAACCGCCGCCACGTTGCGCCGCACCGGCGTACCTTGTGTCGAGAAACCATTTCGCGTGCACGACTTCATCGCCGTGGTCGAAAAGACTATGGGCCGTGCCGCCTGATGTAAAAAGAACGCGAAACCCATGAACGATTCGAAGAATGAACCCATCGCCGAAAGAAGCACGGACGCAGCCGATGCCGACTTACGCCTGCGCCTCCTGATCGTCGATGACGAGCAGACCATCCGCCGTCTCTGCATCACCGTCGGCGAATCCCTCGGCTTTCACTGCCTTGAAGCCGAAAGCGGCGACGCCGCCCTCGCCCTGCTCGAAGAACAGCCCGTGCATATGGTCCTTACCGATATGGTCATGCCGCGCATGTCTGGCATCGAGTTTCTCGAGCAGGTCAAGCGCATCTACCCGCGCATCGAAGTCGCCGTCATGACCGGCCATGGCTCGGTCGAAACCGCGGTCCAGGCCATGAAGCTCGGCGCCTACGATTACATCGCCAAGCCTTTTTCTCCGCTCGATGAGCTGCGCCTCTTCCTGCGCCGCATGGCCGACAAAATCCGCCTCGTGGAAGAAAATCTCTATCTCCGCGAACGCTCCGAAACCGAGACTTCCCTGCACGGCATCATCGGCAATTCCGCCGGCATTCAAAATGTTCTGCGCCTCATCTCGCGCCTCAAAGACACGCGCACGCCCGTCCTCATCTCGGGCGAAAGCGGAACCGGCAAAGAACTCGTCGCCCGCGCTCTGCATTTCCGCGGAACCATGGCCAACCGTCCCTTCGTCGCCGTCGACTGCGGATCGCTCGTCCCCACCCTCATCGAAAGCGAACTCTTCGGCTACGAAAAAGGGGCTTTCACCGGCGCTCTCCGCTCCAAACAAGGCCTGCTGCAATCCGCCGACACCGGAACGATTTTTCTCGACGAGGTCGGCGAGCTTCCACTCGAAATGCAGGCCAAGATTCTTCGCTTCCTGCAGGAGAAAGAAGTTCGCCCCGTCGGCAGTAATCAGAAAATCAAAGTCGACGTCCGCATCATGGCCGCCACCAATCGCGATCTCGATGCCGAATACAAAAAGGGAACCTTCCGCAAAGATCTTTTCTTCCGCCTCAACGTCGTCACCATCTCTTTGCCGCCGCTCCGCGAGCGCCGTTCTGATATTCCCATCCTGTCGGCGTTTTTTCTCGATCGCCTTGCTCCTGGGCGCGTCGTCACTGTCAGCGGCAACGCCATGAGAGCGCTCTTAGCCTACGACTGGCCCGGCAACGTGCGCGAATTGGAAAATTGTTTGGAGCGCGCCATAGCTCTGAGCGATCAGGCGGTAATCGGCCTCAACGATCTCCCGCCAGCCATAGCGAATGCGGAAAAACAAACCGCCCGATCGGCGGTGCGAGAACAAAAAGCCCGCGCCGGCGGCCACCGCGTCAGCGATATCCAAGCCAACGCTCTCGTTCCGAGCGACCTCGAAGATGCCGGCCTTCACACTGATACTCGGAATCACGATATTCGGAATAACGATCTTCAGAGCAGCGACGCCGAGAGCGGCGATCCCGATACCACCGACCTCGAAGAAATCGAGCGCGCCACCATCAAGCGCGTCTTCTCCCAGGTCAAAGGAGACAAAGCTCGCGCCGGCAAAATGCTGGGCATCAGCCGCGCCACTCTCTATCGCAAGCTAAAGCGCTACAACATCGGCACGCATCAGAACCCGACCCAACCCTCGACCCTGCAATGAACTTGGCAAACACGCAGGGACCCAGCCTACCTAACTGTCAAGGGATAATTGCAAAATTCTTCCACGTAC
>JASHOU010000133.1 GCA_030038475.1 Terriglobales bacterium
CGTCGTGGTACTCGGAACGGGAACTCCCAACGCCGATCCAGATCGATCGGGACCGGCCGTGGCAGTCGTCATAAATGACCGCGCTTATCTCGTGGATTGCGGCCCAGGAGTGGTGCGGCGCGCCGCAGCGGCCGAGAAAAATGGAATTGCGGCGCTGCGAGTCACAAATCTCAACATCGTTTTTATTACGCACCTGCATTCCGACCACACACTCGGATATCCGGACTTGATCTTTTCACCCTGGGTGCTGGGACGCGAGCAGCCGGTTGAAGCGTACGGCCCGCATGGGTTGAAGAGTATGACCTCGCACATTGAAAAAGCCTGGGCTGAAGACGTGCGCGTGCGTCGCAAGGGCTTGGAGCAGGCAAACGCCACCGGATACAAAGTCAATGTGCATGAGATTCATCCCGGAGTGGTGTATCGCGATGCGAATGTCACCGTCTCGGCGTTCGCCGTCAAGCACGGCATCTGGAAAGAAGCCTATGGCTACGCCTTCCTGACGCCCGACCGGAAGATTGTGATCTCGGGCGATACCGCTCCAACCGATGAGGTGGTGAAAGCCTGCGACGGCTGCGACGTTTTGCTGCATGAAGTCTATAACCCACGCGGGATTGAGCTGGTCACGCCGCATTGGAAGCAATATTTCGCAACCTTTCACACCTCTCCGGCAGAGTTAGGAGAGATTGCGCGGCGGGCGCGTCCAAAGTTGCTGGTTCTGTATCACCAGGTCCTGGAGGGTTTGCCGGAAGACGATTTGCTCGATCAGATGAAGCAAGCGTATTCAGGAAACTGGGTCTCCGCGCGGGATTTGGGAATCTACTAGGACGGCCTACTGAAACGGCGGTCAGTTCGCAGCGATCGGCACTTTGTATTTAAGACGCGGGAGAACAAACCCATGCACATGTACAGAACCCGATTCGAGCGGGAGATTGTTACAGAGTTCTTGCCGCCGCGAGCTCCAAAGATTCGGGCGCCGAAAACTCAACGCGTCATTATCCTTTGCGATGGAATGCCCTCAATCCCGCGCAAGCAGCCGCTGGCCGAGTTTCTGGCGGCGAAGGGATATTGGGTCTTTTATCCGCGCTATCGCGGCAGTTGGGAGAGCGGCGGCGAATTTTTGGAGCGTGAGCCGCATCTCGACATTTTGGATGTCGTCGAAGGATTGGATCGCCAGTTTCGTGAGCTGGCATTTGGCAGGCGGTTTCGCGTGCGGGCTGACGAAGTTTTTGTCATAGGTGGGAGCTTTGGCGGCGCGGCGGCGCTTCTTTGCTCGCTCGATGCGCGCGTAAAGAAAGTCGTGGCGAATTGTCCCGTGGTCGATTGGTCGATTCTTCAACGCGAGCAGAAAAAGGAAACTTCGAACCCAAGCTATGCTGCGTACATTCGCGCTGCGTTCGGCAATGGGTATCGCCTATCGGAACGAAACTGGGCCAAGTTGCGGAATGGGAAGTTCTATAGCCCTATCTATCGCGCCTCCGAAATCAGCGCCGGAAAGATCATGATGTTTCATGCCAAGGACGATCCTTATATTCCTTATCGAACGGTGGAGAAGTTCGCGCAGGCTACGGGAGTGCGGTTTAAATTGCTTCGTCGCGGCGGGCATTTGAGCACAGATTGGGTAGTGCGCAGGTATTGGCGGAACATTCAGAAGTTCTTTGAAGAGTAATATGTCCCGCGAACAAAACGAAGGCGCGGGCGGAGATGCCCGCGCCACACCATGCTTACTTCTTCAATGAAGATTGGCAGCGTTTGTTGATTTCTTCCCAGTTCACCACGTTCCACCAGGCTTGCAGATACTCGGGACGCCGGTTGTTGTACTTCAGATAGTAGGCGTGCTCCCAGACATCATTGCCGAAGATCGGGTGAAGACCTTGCGACAAGGGACTGTCCTGATTCGGCGTGGAGATGATTTTCACTTCGCCTTTGCCGTCGCCCGCCAGCCACACCCATCCGCTGCCGAACTGACCGGCGCCGGCGGCGTTGAATTTTTCCTTGAATGCTGTGAAGTCGCCAAAAGTCTTCTTAATAACTTCGGCGATGAGACCGTGAGGCTCGCCGCCACCTTTGGGCTTCATAATGTTCCAGAACATGGTGTGGTTGACGTGGCCTCCGCCATTGTTGCGAACCGCCGTGCGGATGTCTTCCGGGATCGAGTTGAGGTCGCGAAGTAGATCTTCCGCAGTTTTTTTGTAGAGCTCGGGATGCTTGTCGAGGGCGGCATTGAGATTCTTGATGTAGGCCGCGTGGTGCATGTCGTGATGCAGATGCATCGTCTTTTCGTCGATGGTAGGTTCGAGTGCCGCGTAGTCGTAGGGCAGCGGCGGTAGTTCGTGCGCCATTTTCACTTCCTCCAAAGTTTGGGCCATTCCCTTATCCTCCAAAACATTAGTGATGATGGGGTGTGATGGAAAGATTCACCTGGACGGCAATGGGTTGTCGCGCCAGAGCACCTTATATTTGTAGCGGGAAAAGCGGTTGCAGCGCAACGTCGGGAAAATGGGTTATGCCGTAGCCCCAGGGCTACGCTCGGTTGGAACGGGCGAGAGTGCTCTCTGCATACGGATCGTCTTTATAATTCCTTGTTCGGGTTCCGGGGAGGATCTTTGAAGGTTTTATTGTTGGAAAATATCAGCGGCGTGGCGGCTTCTCAGTTTGAAGAGGCGGGATTCGAGGTCGAATCGCTGAAAGGCGCGCTGGACGAGCGTGCTCTCTCTGAGAAAGTGCGCGGAACGTCGATTCTGGGAGTGCGCTCGAAGACACGCATTTCCGCGGCGGTTTTCGATGCGGTTCCGGAGCTCGTTTCGGTTGGGGCGTTTTGCATTGGCGTGGATAAGATCGATCGCGCAGCAGCGAGCGAGCGTGGAATTGCGGTGTTTAACGACCCGCATTCCAACAGCCGGTCGGTGGCCGAGTTGGCGATGGGTGAGATCATTCTGCTGATGCGGCGGACTTTTGAGGCGAGCACGCAGCTGCATGGAGGGTTCTGGAATAAATCGTCGGCGGGATCGCATGAGGTGCGCGGGCTTACGCTGGGAATTGTCGGCTACGGGAAAATTGGCTCGCAGGTTTCAGATCTGGCCGAAGCGATGGGGATGCGCGTCATCTTTCATGACGTGGCGCACGTTTTAGCCCGTGGGAATGCGCGACCGGTGAGCTTTCAGGATTTGCTCCAGACCTCGGACGTAATCACACTGCATGTAGATGGGAAGACCCAAAATAAAGACTTGTTCGGCGAAGATGAATTTCGCGCGATCAAAGACGGTGCCTGCTTGATCAATCTAAGTCGCGGATTTGTGGTCGATCATGAGGCGCTGGCGCGGCATTTGAAGAGCGGGAAATTATCGGGCGCGGCGGTCGATGTCTTTCCGCAGGAACCGGAGACTGGCGGCGCGTTTGCGAGTCCGCTGTGCGGCCTAGCGAACGTGATTTTGACTCCACACGTGGGCGGCAGCACAGAGGAGGCGCAGCAGAACATCGGCCAGTTTGTTTCAGCGCGGATGATCGATTATTTCCAGAGTGGAAATTCGCTGCTCAGCGTCAATTTGCCGCATTGTCATCTCGATTATGAGCCCAATTTAGAAAATGGCCCGTACCGGCTGATGCATATTCATCACAACGTGCCGGGAATTCTGCGCGCCATCAATGACATCCTCGCCGATCGCGGAATCAACATCGAGCGCCAGGTGCTGGATACGCGCGGCCAGATCGGATATGCGATCTACGACATCAATCGGCCCTGTGACGTTGCGATGCTCGAAAAGCTGCGCGCGATTCCGCACACAATTCGGGTACGAGTGCCCGGAGTGGTGCGCGCGAGAGCGTAGGCGGGACAAACAACAACTTGGTGTTGTTGAGACGAAAGTCCTTGCCCAGAGCGGGATTTGAACTCGAAACGGGAATTGCGCGGGCGAAACAGGGCTGCTGACCGGCAAAGTGCCATTGATCTCCGATTCTCAAATGTTAAAATCTGTTCAATGCCAAAAACCCTGATTGAAACCGTTGTCAAACAGCTCCAGCAAGAACGTGCCCGGCTGGAGAATGAACTTACCCGTGTAACTGCCGCGTTAACCACCTTTGGAAAAGTTTTTCTCGAAGGGCCCAAGCGCCGATCGGCTGGTCCCCGCAAGACTGGACCTCGCAAGAAACGGACCATCTCTGCCGCAGGGCGTCGAAGAATAGCCGCCGCGCAAAAGGCACGATGGGCAAAGGTGAAGGCAGCGGCGAAGAAGAAGTGAAGAAGTAAAGCTGCTCGCAGTCTGCGGGGGAACTACCTGTCGCCGAAGAACTGCCTGCCTCAGTGCAGCACGCTCGCGACAACGGTTGCCACGAACTCGGTGAACTGTCGCACATCGTCTTCTGTGGTGTCGAAGGAGCACATCCAGCGCACCACCGCTTCTTCTTCACTCCACACATAGAAGAAGTATCGCGCCTGTATTTTTTGGATCGCTTCGCGGGGAATTTGCGCGAAGACGCCATTTGCCTCCACGGGGTAGACGATCCTGACGCGCGGAATTTTTTTGGCTTCCGCTTCCAGCAGGCGCGCCATGCGGTTGGCGTGCTCGGCGTTGCGGCGCCAAAGGTCGTTACTCAGCAGGGCCTCCATCTGCGCCGACATGTAACGCATCTTCGAGGCCAGTTGCATTCCTTGTTTGCGCAAAAACAAGAAATCCCTGGCCAGCTCCGGCCTAAAAAACACAACCGCTTCCACACCCATCAAGCCGTTCTTTGTTCCGCCGAACGAGAGCAAATCGACTCCCAAATCGCGCGTGGCTTGCCGTAGCGTGAGATTTTGTGCGGCGACGGCATTAGAAATGCGCGCTCCATCGACATGCAAAATCATCTCGCGCTCATGCGCGAATTGCGCGAGCGACTCGATCTCCTGTGGCTTATAGATCGTGCCCATTTCGGTCGATTGTGTAATCGAGATGACGCGCGGCTGCACATGATGTTGGTCGCCGATGCCGTGATAGGCGCGTGCCACGGTTTCAATCGTCAACTTGCCGTCGGGCGCGGGCAGCGGCACAAGCTTGCACCCGGTCAGCTTTTCGGGCGCGCCGCATTCGTCGGTATAGATGTGTGAGAGTTCCGGGCACAGCACCGCATGAAAAGGACGGGTGAGCGCCTGCAGGCTCAGCACATTGGCCGCGGTTCCGTTGAAAACAAAGAAGACTTCGACATCGGCTCCAAAGTGCTCGCGAAATTTCTCCACCGCCAATTCGGTATGAGGATCGCCGCCATACCCGACCGCATGGCCGCGATTGGCGCGCAGTATGGCTT
>JASHOU010000011.1 GCA_030038475.1 Terriglobales bacterium
GACGCTGACGACGCTCTACAGCTTCTGCGCTGCGGCTGGTTGCGCCGATGGTCGAGCCCCTTCGCGGGCGTGGTTCTTGACTCGGAGGGCAACCTGTACGGCACAACCGAATATGGCGGCACCGATGGTTTCGGCACCGTCTTCGAGGTGACTCCCACGGGCACGGAGTCCGTCCTTCACAGCTTCAGCGCAAACGGCAAAGATGGTTTCTATCCCTTCGGCGGGGTGATCCTCGATGCAAGAGACAATCTCTATGGGACGACGCGATATGGTGGCGATGTTAAGGTCGGGACTGTTTTTGAGGTGACAGCGTCCGGTGAAGAAAGCGTGCTCCATAGCTATAGTGGGAAAGGCGGCTTTGACCCCGAAGCGAGCTTGGTCTTCGATGCGAACGGCGATCTTTACGGTACAACGCCTTTAGGAGGATCTTTCGGTCTGGGGACGGTGTTTGAGCTGAAAGCGTCTGGACCGGGGAAAGTCCTCCACAGTTTTGCCGACAACGGCACGGATGGTTACTTTCCCCTTTACGGCAGCCTAACTATCGATGGATCGGGAAATATCTATGGCACAACTTCCAGTGGCGGCAACAGTGCCAACTGCCAGGGTGGTTGCGGAACGGTGTTCAAGATCGGTTCGAAGGCGAAAGATAAGAAAGAGTGAGGAGCGGTTATCTCGGCGGCTAAAGCCGCGGGCAAGACTTGGCGGCTATCGCGGCACTGAAGCGCTGCGCCACCCAAAGGCAAGGCTGTGAATTGCCCACTCAAGCCAAAGGCGGGCTTGAATGGGCCACCCGTTCTTTCAGGTCGTTTTGAAGGGTTGGCTGGGGTTGGCGCGATTACCTTGTTGCCACAGTGCCGTCAGATAACATAGGGGCTGCGGGGGAGTGGTTCGTCCGCCGGCTGCGGACCTCAGCGGCTGGAAGCCGCGTTGATTGTGCGGCAGTGGCGGCACGAGTGAAACTCGTGCCCTTCCCAGAGCCGCTTCGTCCGAAGTTTTTCAAAAGCTGAATGGGGGGTCGCCATGAATGTTGGGAGATTCGTACTCGGTTTTCGTGCTTCGTCATTTTGTGGTATGTCGTTTTCTAGTTCCTTCGTCTCCAGTTCGTCGTTTCCCGATTCGTCATTGCAACGATCAGTTCGGGATGGAACGGGGAACGTCGCCACTCGGGTCAAAAGAAGGATTGAGTGGGGCACGCACGAAGGCTGTGGGATCCCACCTTTCGAAAACCGCGAGAGGTGGGGCAGCCGCACGTGGAGGAGCGGATCGAGAGTTGTGGAATCCCACCTTTCGAAAACCGCGAAAGGTGGGGCAGCCGCAGTTTTTCTGTTTGGTTTTCTCGGTGCGTTTCTGATCGTCAGTGCGGCAGTTCCATCTGCTGCGGCGGCGGATGTTGCGACGAATGCGGCGGGAGCGCCGGTGCTGGCGGAGTTGTTTACGTCGGAGGGGTGCTCGAGTTGTCCTCCGGCGGACAAGATGCTGGGGCAGATTGACGAAATGCAGCCGATTACGGGAGAGCATGTGATCGTGCTCGGCGAACACGTCGATTACTGGAACCACGACGGGTGGAAGGATGCGTACTCCTCGGCATATTTCACGCAACGGCAGACCGACTACGTGCGGCGGTTTGGGGTGAAGGAGCCGTACACGCCGGAGATGGTGATCGATGGCGCGGCGCAGGTGAGCGGGAATGATGGTCCGGCGGTGCAGAGCGCGTTGGAGAAGGCGCGGGGAACGGCGAAGGTTCCGGTGAAGATTTCGGGTGTGGCGGTGGAGGGCGGAAAGACGGTGCGGGCGCATTTGATGGTGGACGAGCTGCCGGCGGATTTCAAGGCGAAGAAGGCGGACGTGGTGGTGGCGATTGCGCTGGATCATGTGGAAACGCACGTAGGGGCGGGCGAGAACAAGGGGCGCGATATCAAGAGCGTGGCGGTAGCGCAGAGCATCGAGAAAGTGGGGACGGTGGAAAAGGGGAAAGGATTCGATCGGGATGTGACGGTGAAGGTGAAGTCGGCGGCGGATGCGGGGAATTTGAGGGTGATCGCGTTTGTGCAGGGAGCGGATACGGGCGAGGTGATGGGAGTGGCGATGGAGAATCCGGCGAAGGCGGGTGCGGCGGGTGGGTCGGACGCGCGGTGATTCTTGGGTTGTGCGAACGTCTGGAGATGTGAGTCGAGAATTATGGAATCCCACCTTTCGAAAACCACGAAAGGTGGGGCATCCGTCGCCTGTACCCACTCAAGCCAAAGGCGGGCTTGAATTGGGTACCCGCCGTATCCACGCGGCGGCCGTGCTACAGGATTTTCTTGCCGAAGGCGGAGAGGGCGAGTTCGACGGCCAGATCGGCGGTTTGGTTGTGCTCGTCGATGACGGGATTCACTTCGACGATTTCGAAGCTCAACATGCGTCCGTGGTCGGAGATGATTTCCATGGCAAGATGCGCCTCGCGATAGGTTGCGCCGCCCCAGACGGGAGTGCCGACACCGGGTGCGTCTTCGGGATCGATCCAATCCATGTCGAGCGAAACGTGGTAGCCGACAGTGTCGTGTCCGGCCATGCGGAGGGCTTCTTCCATGACGTTTCTCATGCCGCGTTCGTCGATGTCGCGCATGGTGAAAACTTCGACACCGGATTTGCGGATGTTTTCCTTTTCAAAATTGTCGACGTCGCGAATGCCGACGAGAACGCAGTTTTCGGGAAGAACTTTTGGGGAAAAATCGCAAATCTTGCCGAGTTCATAGGGCGGCAAACCCATGATGGCAGCGAGCGGCATGCCGTGCACGTTGCCGCTGGGAGAAGAATCGGGAGTGTTCATGTCGGTGTGGGCGTCGATCCAGATGAGGCCGATTTTCTGATTCTTGCGACGGTAGAACTCGGCGACGCCGGCGACGGTTCCGGCGGCGATAGAATGATCTCCGCCGAGAACGAGGGGAACTTTGCCGGCTTCGAGGGTCTTTGAGACGAGGTCGGCAACTTTGACGCAGGTGGCGGTGATTTCCTTGAGGTATTTGGAGTTGGCGGCGCCTTCTTTTTTCTGCTCGGGAAGGGCGACGGCGATGTTGCCGGCGTCTTCGACGGAGTGGCCGATGGATTCGAGGCGGGCTTCGAGTCCGGCGACGCGGACGGCGGATGGACCCATATCAACGCCGCGGCGGGACTGGCCGAGATCGAGAGGCACGCCGATGACGCGAATCTGGCGCGGGCTAATGCTGCTGAAGGTCGTCGTTCGCAGGGGCATAGGAGTAGTATTTCACCGCCGAGACGCCGAGCGCGCGGAGAAGGTCTTTTTCATTTTATTCGGCTGGCGGCGCTTGCCTTTCTTCCCGCTCGACGTCTGGAAATTCATTTTCACGATTCGTTTCAAACCGTGCAACCCGATGCTTGCGTGATGCGCGCGGTTACTGGGCTAGCGGGCCGGTGGCAATGCCTTCGCCAAGGGTGAAGGTCGAGCCGACGGTGCTCACAACGGCGGTTTTGCGGGTCAGGCCGGCGCGCTCGCGCAGACGATAGACGGCTTCGATTCCGGTGCAATGCGCTCCGAGAAGATTTGCGACTTTGAACTGTTTGAATTCGTCGCCGGTCCAGTCGATCTGCTCGTCTTTTGCGGGAAACAGATGCAAACCGCCGACCACGCCATAGACGGGACGGTCAGCATATTTAGAAGTTGCGTAGGTCAGGATGTTGACGATGCCGGCGTGACCGCAGCCGGTTACGACAACTAAACCCTGCGGCGTGTTGAGCACCAATGATTGGTCTTCTGGAATGGTGTCTTCGACGAGGCCGTCGGGAGTTTGGACTTTTCCGGTCGCGCTCCAATTGCGCTCGGGATACTTGCGCGGCACGGGACCGCTGAGCCACGCGCCGGGAAAGATTTCTGACGCATCGTCGTGCTCGATGAACTTGCCTCCGGTGGCTTCGTATTCCTTGCGAATGGCAATCATCTCGTTTGCTTCGCCTTGTGGCGTGGGGCGGCTGTAGAAAATTCCCCTGGATACATGCGCCACTGACAAGGCCGCCGGATTCTGCTTCATAAGCTCGCGCCGCAGCGTCATGAGACCGCCGACATGGTCGCTGTGGTTGTGGGTGAGGATGACTTCCTGCACGTCAGAGAGGTCGATTTTCAATTCGCGCGCGTTTTGAAGAACGGTGTCGGGACGCAAGCCGGTGTCGACGAGAACGCGGTGGCCATCGGCCTCGACCAACGCCGAGAAGCCCCACTCGCCGAGGTCTTCGCGTCCCAGCCTTCCGACCAACATCGTGGAGAGCACGGTGATCTTGAGCGTGTGGAGCTGCGCAGGGGAGGGTGCGGTTTGCTTTGCGGGTTGGGTTTGCGCGAAGGGTGGTGCGGCGATCGAAAGGGCGAGGACGAAGTACGCGATGGTTCTGATGCTGGTGCGAAGACGAAAGAGATTTTTCATGGACATAGCTTACACGGTGAGGGTGCAATTCTGCGAGGAGGGGTCGTGGAATCCCAGGTTTCGAAAAGCGCGAAACCTGGGGCACCCGGCCGATGTTGCCTAAAGGCGCGTCAGTTGGGGAAGGGCGTCAAAGTGTGCGTCGCGGGCGAGCAGGATCATCGAGTGTTGCAGCACGAGCGCTGCGATCCACATGTCGTTGGTCGGGATGGGAGTGCCCTGCTTGCGCAATTGCCGGTAGATGGCGGCGTAATGGTGGGTGGTTTGCTCGTCGGCATAGAGAACGCCGACGCCGGGTTTCACGAGGAAACGGCGAAGAGCTGCTTCGTTGCGCGGACCCTGGCTGCCGACGGCAAATCCAGCGCGCAATTCGCCGAGCACGATGAAGGGCAGCCAGACTTCATCAGCGTGTTCGACGGCCTCGACGATGGATGTGTTGCCGCGGCAAAGGTCGGTGTAGCGATTTGTGTCGAGAGCCAGCTTCAACGCCACATCTCTTTTTCTTTCAATGCCACATCTCTTTGTCAACGGTGTCCTGGGCGGCGAGCGCGGAATCGAAGGCGGGATCTTTGCGCCAAGTGCCAGCGACGTCGGCGAGATCGCGCTGGCGGGCGGGCTCCGCGGTAATGCCAGCACCGCGAGCCAGAGTTTCAATCGCCACTTCGTTCAGGCTCTTGCCCTGTTGACGGGCGGCGCGGCGAAGGGCTTCGTCGAGGTGGTCCGGGATGTTGCGGATGGTGTATTGCATACATAAATTGTAGGCAATGCAGGCGAATAGTGCAAGCACATAACTGCGTATTCACCGCCGAGCCCTTCGACTGTGCTCAGGGCGGGCTAGGGGCACCCGGTCCAGCCTCGGGTTCGCCTTTTGGAGGGGCTACTTTCGTGGGATTGCGATGCACAGGGCCGATCGGCAAAAGTGGTAAAGCGGATTGCGTCTGGAGGGCGTTGCTAGTGGGTACTGGACGCTATTTGCCAAATAGTCGAGTGGCCTAAGTCATAGGTCCCTCGACTTCGCTCGGGATTTCGGCGCGCGGCTCAAACGCCGCGCAATCGCCTCAAGTTCAACTCCGTCGTCCTCCGCACGGCCCTCGACACTAGTAATGAAAGTAGCTTGCGTCGCGGTGTTATAATTTAGTGTTTGGCAAATAGCGTGCCGACTGGCAATATTGCCGAGCCCCGCGTGACTAGGGGGCTTTTGGTTTTTGCGGTCTTGTTTGTTCACCGCCGAGACGCGGAGGGCGCCGAGAAATTCAACTTCTTTGGGCGACGGAATCAGCGACAATTTCCTCACAGCTTCCCGTCCCCAGATTCTCCGGATTCCGTCCCATATGTCAGCCTTCGTCGAACAAGAACACGACAACAGATTGCCCTTCCCAGAATCGCTCCCATTCGTCCCAAGCTTGCTTCCCTTTTTCCGACAACTCCGCCCACTGCCCCGGGTAGGAGTCGCCTGGGAGACTGTACCTTGACCGCAATTCTTCGCTTTTCGCCTCCGAATGGCGCTGCGCAACAAGGACGTCCTCAAGAATCTCGACTCCTTTTATTGGTGGGACGCCTTCTCCACCGAATATCGAGTTCAAGAGATCTAAGATCGTTGGTCGCGTGCGGTACGAGTAAACCTCGAAGGTCTTGTTGTCATTCCAGGCCTTTATAAAGGCGATGCCGCTCCCGTCTTCGAAGAACTCGATTTCCGCTCGGCGCGGCGCAAAGTGCCGCTCGACCGACTGGTCGAAGTCCGAACGGTGGATCGCTCTTCTCCCGGAGACTCTTGTTCGATCGCCCTCGTCGAAACCCAGGGCATTTGCCACTCGCTCAACGGCTGCTTCGAACCCCTTTTTCTTACGAAAGTCAGCGTACACCTTTCCGCGAAGGAACGCCGGCATCTCGCAGGTTCGATAGAGAA
>JASHOU010000134.1 GCA_030038475.1 Terriglobales bacterium
TTCGAGCAGCTCGCGGGAACGAATTTTTGCCCGCACTCCGAGCAGCATAGCGCCGCTCGGGCTCAGGTTTTTGGCCCGCACGACCTCGGCGAACGGGCGTGCCATTCGGTCAATTCCCCAGATTCGCACCGGGAATTCAATTCTAAGCCGCGGCTCTCTGCGCCGATCCATATTGATCAATTCCAAGGCGATCATAAGATGGCGGGCTGCGGCGCGAAAGATTGCGTTGGTTATTTCGCAGTGGTTACCGATGGAGGATTGACGGTGAGGCTTGGCCGGGTTCGCGGTCAGGATTGGCGAAGCAATGCCGTTGGCTACTCCACGCTAAGCCGATGTTCAACGCATTTTTGGCCATTATTCGCGGCCGCTGAGGGCCACCAGCCCGTCAATTCTTCCAGGCGCAGGAGCCGGGGCCGTCGGGACTGCCGCAAGATCCACACGGGCCGGCAGGAATCGAGGAGGACGGAGCCGAATTGCTCTTGGCCGATACCGCGAATACGGAGAGTTGAGGCTCCAGCTTTTTGCTTTGGCATTTCGGGCATTCGGCCTTCTGCGTGCCGAAAATCAGTGCCTCGAACTGGTGTTGGCACTCTTTGCAAACATATTCGAAGATGGGCATGGAGACGTACTCCGGTAAGAAATTACTGCCCTTCTATTTAAAATCAGGATGTGGGCATCGCGCAATCACCCGAAAATATTACGAGTTTCGTTCCGCGGCGCTGGCTGCGGGGCGGGCATGTGCAAACCCTGGCCAGCTTTGTGATGGCGCGCCGGCTTCATCTGCCTGAGCCTGAGGAGCGCTACGTTGAAGTTGAGCCCGGCATCAAGGTGCTTTGCCACTGTCACTGGCAGAAGGATCGAACACAGGCGCTGACGATTGTCATTGTGCACGGACTCGAAGGATCGAGCGACTCGCAGTACATGCTCGGCGTTACCGATAAAGCGCTGGCTGCGGGGATGAATGTAATCCGCTACAACCAGCGGAATTGCGGCGGCACCGATGCGCTCGCCCCGGTGCTCTATCACTCGGGGTTGTCGGGCGATGTGGCGGCGGTGACGCGTGAGGTCATCGCACGCGACGGGGTCACTCGGCTGGCGTTGGTAGGCTTTTCGATGGGCGGCAATATTGTGCTGAAATTGGCGGGAGAATGGGGAGCGCAAGCGCCGCCGCAGTTGCGGGCAGTTGCGGTTTGTTGCCCGGCGATTGATCTGGCGACTTCGGCAGCGGCATTGCACGAACGTTCCAACCGGATTTACGAAAAATATTTCTTGTGGGCGTTACGCCGGCGGATGCTGCACAAGGCGAGGTTGTTTCCCGGGCAGTTTGACGTTAACCGGCTGCGCGGCGTCCGGAGCCTGCGTGAGTTTGATGACAAAGTGACCGCTCACTATTGCGGATTTGCCGGCGTCGACGATTACTACGATCGCGCTTCAGCGGCGCATGTGGTCGAGCGAATCGCGGTTCCGACGCTGATCTTGTATGCGACAAACGACCCCTTCATACGCATTACAGTGGAGACGCGGCGGAAGATTTCCTTGAACCCGAACATTACCTTTGTCGAGACGAGCGACGGCGGACACTGCGCCTTTATAGGTGCACCCGCGAAATCGCCGGTCGGCGGTGGGAACAGCGGCGATGGCTGCGACGACGGTTATTGGGCGGAGCGCGAAATTGTGACATTTTTGCGCAGATTCCAGGCATCTCCCGCGATGTAATGGACTAACGCCGCCGAAACACGTCGGTAACTTGGAACGATCGAGCTCCCAATTAGACAATAGAAACCGATGCAATCCCCGGCTAGTGGCCGCGAGGCGGTCCGCGGTCGTGTGTCTTCAGAACAGGTGCAATCATGGCGACAAATAAGATTGAACGAGCAGGTGTGGGCTTTGGAATTGGCCGACGGAATGGGTCGATGGTAATCGAAGTTCGTACGCACCACGACATCATCGCGGCGCTTAAGGGCGTTCAGGTTGACTTCGAATTGCTGAATGGAATCACGCAAGAGCAAGCGAAGAAGATATTGAATGTGCTGAACGAGAACATAATCGGGTTGTCGGTCACGACGATATCGGACGATAAGACCGATGCGGCAGCGGGTTGAGCGGCTCTGCTCCTAGTTTTTACTCCTAGTCATGGATGATCGCAGGAACGAACGTTTTGGGCGATACGAGATCCTGTCGGAGCTCGGCCGGGGCGCCATGGGCGTTGTCTACAAGGCGCGCGATCCCAAGATCAACCGCGTGGTTGCAGTAAAAACGATCTCCTTGATAGGACAATCGCCGGAAGAGGAACGCGAGTATCGCGAGCGCTTCTATCGGGAAGCGGAAGCCGCGGGCCGGCTGTCGCATCCCGGAATCGTAACCATCTTCGATGTGGGTGAAGAGCCGGAGACACACGCTCCATACATTGTGATGGAATACGTCGGCGGGCAGCCGCTGGACAAGCTTCTGCTTTCCTGTGGCGAGAACAAGCTGCCGGTGGCGAGGGCGTTGCAGTTGACCCTCGAACTGGCGGAAGCGCTCGATTGCGCTCATGGCCAGGGCGTAGTTCATCGCGACCTTAAGCCCGCGAATATCCTCTTGACCGAGGAAGGCCATCCCAAGATTTCTGATTTTGGAGTGGCCAAACTGAACCTTGGCAACCAGACTCTGGGCGGACGGGCGCTCGGCACGCCAGCTTTCATGTCTCCCGAACAATTGAATGGCGAGGCGGTAGATGGACGGTCGGATCTATTCTCGCTGGGTGTGGTTCTGTATACGATCCTGACGGGTTACCGGCCTTTTCAGGGCAATAGCGCCATCACAATCTCGTTCAAGGTGGTCAACCGCGATCCCATACCGGCGACGCTGCTCGATACGGAGTTACCTCAAGGTCTCGATTACATCATCGCGCGGGCGATGGCCAAGGATCCGGCCGAGCGTTATCAGCGGGGCATGGAGATTGTCTTCGATATCCAGGAATTGCGCGCGGGGCGCGAGCCGTGGAGCAAAGCTAAATTGCCCGGTTCACGCCAAAGCCGAAGCGCAGCCCGAATGCCAAATGCCGGAAACGCGAATGAAAAAGCGCGTCCGTTGCTGGGCCACCCGTGGCTTGCCGCACAGATCGTTTCGAGCGCGCGCTCGCTACGTTGGCTGAATAGAACGGGCGGCAATTCCCCGGAACTGCTGCAGCGGAAGTCGGTCGCCACCGGGTTGGTTTTGGCGGGGCTTCTCATTGCTGGAGTGTGGGGTGTTTCAACTGAACTCCAGAGAGCGCGACGCGAAGCTCCTGCGTCGTCGCCAGGAGTTTCGCAGGTTTCCGCAGTGAAAATCACAGCTCCGGTGCCTGCACCGTCAGGTGCGCCCGGCGCAGCCGCTTCGCTTGCAACCGAGCCACCCAACACGCAAGCTCCAGCGCTCAACTCAGTCCCGGCCAAAGAAATCCATGCCTCATCTGTGAAAGTTGCACGCGCAAATGTGCGGCCGGTTTCTACGGCAAAGGTTATCCAGGCAACCGTTGCTCCGGCAACATTGGTAATCGAAGTGGACCATAAGTTTGCGCAGGCGCATCTCGCGATCTGGGTGGATGATCACCTGAGCTATGAGCATGGATTAGAGGGAACGGACAAAAAGCATCTAATCGTGTTTCATCACGTGGAAGGTCACGAAACCCACGCCATGCAGTTGTCCCCAGGAAAACATCGGCTGCGGGCGCAGGTGACCTCGAATGAGGGCAGCCACGATCAATCTGCCGCAGTGGCGGGCGAGTTTATCAGCGGGCAGGAAAGCGTGCTGCGAATCGGCTTCAGCAAGAACGGCGCGATCAGCGTAAGCCTGCAATAGCAGGGTCGGTGAGAGATCGCGTGCACTACTTAGGTTCGTGCTACTCGAGCCGGATAACCCGGCAGCTAGCGCCTTCAGGTCTTAGGCCGGCTGAGTTCGAGCTATCTTCTTCCAGTTTTTCCAGGTAATTCTTTTCCAGTCGATTCTGGTGCGAAGCAGGGAAAGTATCAGCATGAAGAGAACGATTTCGAGTAATCCGCGGGAAGCCATTGCGATGGACTGGGAGCGCTTGGGAAGCAGCGAAAAACGTCCATAGACGAATTCTATGTGGACCCAATAGACAAGCAGGGAAGTTTGTCCCAATTGAATGAGAGGGCTGAACCCAAGAGTTGCGAAGCCCCAACGACACCAGGCATAACTAACAAACGAAATTACTAACAGGAGACCGATACGCATCATAAGAAAGTTAGGACTGGTGTGCCAGTAGTCGTAAGTGGAGTAAAGATGGAAGGAAGAATGATCGAATACATAAGCTGCGAGGATTGCTGCGGTTCCGATCGTAGCAAAGAGCGCGAGCGTTTGCAGCACGCGATTGCGAGCGAGATCGCTGAAAAGAATGAACCCGGCAGCCAGACCGGCAAATGCGAACGCAGCCCACGGAAACATCGGAAAAAGCCACGGTTGTGGCGCGCCGAGATCGTGGCACCCGTCGATGTACGATTCAAGCCACCAGGGCAACCAGAACGGCCTCCAGGTGGTGTAGAGCGGTGGAGTAAGTAACGCAATCAGAGTGGCGATGGCAATTGGTACACTTACTAACATAGAACTACGAACGTTGTGGCTGACCGATAAGATAACGCCGCAGGTTAGCGCCATCAATATCATCGATAGCCCGATGATGTTCAGTACGTCCACACGGAGTAAATCTGACCAGGGAGCCCAGCCCCAGGCGATAAGAAATTCCTGGAGACGGAAAAGCAGGCCGAAAGCGAAGATCTCGGCGCCATGGAGGGCCATCTTGCGAGTGATTTCCGCCGGGTTCAGATTCTTACGTATCAGCTTCTCGGTGACCAAAGCGAACGAAATACCCGCTAAGAAAAGAAATAGCGGCGCGGGCAAGGTACCCAGAAGTTGCGATGCTTTTAGAAATCTGCCATTGCGCGCGTCGCCTCCCAGCCAGGCATCGTAACAATGGGTTTGGAACATCAGGACGCAGGCGAGCCCGCGCATCCAGTCGATCCAGGCGAGACGCGAAGAGGATGGCGCAGCCGCCGCCGTTTCTCGCCGCGTTGGTTGCGGCGCCGGTATGATGCCATTGCCAGTACGTTGAATACCAACGGCATCGTTTTCGAGACTCCTTTGCAAATGGTTGTTTCCAGTCCCCAGCGCCTATGGACGCCCTTCTGCGCCAAGCATCGTAAATGTACCACGGCAAATCGACGGCGAGGGCCAGGTGGAGGACCGGACCATTGCGATGCTCTCGAGCGCTAAGCGTGCTAGCATTTTGTGAAGCTGTCATGCACGCCAACGGACACTGTCATTCCCGCGAGAACATTACCTTCAACGCTTGGGTTATGGCTCGTCTGGCAATCACCATTCTCCTTAGCGGTGCCGCATTGGTCGTTCCAAGCGATGCGTTTGCCAAGAAAGATGAGCCCAAGTGGATTGAAGTGCATTCCACGCATTTTTCGGTGATTACCGACGCAGGCGAAAAGCGCGGAAGGGAAGTCGCGGGCCGACTCGAGCAGATGCGCGCGGTTTTTGGACAGCTGATCCTTAAAAATAAACTGCAAATGTCGGTGCCTATCAACGTCATCGCGCTTAAGAGCGACAAGCAGTACGGCTTGGTTGCGCCGACTAAGCAGAACATGGCGTACGGATTTTATGTGCCGGCGCCGGACCGGATTTACATTGTCCTCAATCTTTTTCAGCCCGACCCGTGGCGGGCCGTGGCCCATTCTCTGGCGCACTATTTACTGAATTACAACTATCCTCCGACACAGGGGTGGTTTGACGAAGGGCTGGCCGAATACTTTGGCTCGATCTACATCGGCAAAGAGGTAGAGATTGGAGCCGACCCGGAGTTGCTGCCGGAATGGCACGAAAACGCATTCGACGACGCGATGCCGCTGCAGCGCGATCCGAATGTGCCGCAGTCGTTGACGCAGTTGGTAAGTTCGCCAGTATGGCTCTCGATGGTGGACCTGTTTACGATGAAGCATGACGGATCGGGCACGCGCGAGGGGACGCACAACACGCTGTATTATGCACAGGCGTGGATGGTCGTTCATTATCTGCTGAACAAGAATAAGATGCCGGAGGCTGGGACTTACTTCGATCTGGTGGCGAATCACAATATGCCGGTGGATAAGGCGATGGTACAGGCGTTCGACATGACGCCGGCGCAGATGGAGGAGACGGTAAAGGCGTATTTCAATTCTCTGAGTCCGTTGGGGATTGCTCTCGATCAGGCAAAGAAGCCGGTCGCCGATCCGGTGGATATTCAACAACCTTATCATTTCGCGATTCCGTTTGGCGTGGATGACATCGCAATGACGGCCGATCCGGTAACAGATGACGATGCGGCGGCGATGATTGACGATGTGATGGCGCGCATCCCCGAGCATCGCGATCAGGCGCTGCGCGAATTGCAGCAGATGACGACCGGTGCAAAGGATATCGAAACGGCGCACCGCGCGCTGGCATGGGACGACATACGGCACGCCAAGTTTGATGCGGCGGCAGATGAATTGGAGAAAGCGGCAGATTTAGATAAGCGCGATCCATGGATTTGGTTTTACCGTTCCGTGCTGAAGTATCGCAAGGCGCAGGCGACCCGGCAGGAGATGCAGGGATTGGCCAACATGATGCAGGATCTACGCGCGGTTGCGGACTGGTATCCGGAGATGGCCGATGTTTATAACATGCTGGGCATGGCGCGGGTGGAGGGCGGAGGCATCAACTCGGCTTTGGAAGCGCAGAAGCAGGCGATCGCACTGGCGCCGCGCAACATCGAATATCAGTTCAACCTGGGGCAGATTTATGTCGCAGGGAAGAAGTGGGATTTGGCGAAAGATGTGTTTACACGGATCAAAGCGGGACCGGATCATGCGGCCTCAGTTGCGGCGAAGCAGCAATTGGAGGATCTGGCGACTTTGCAGAAGTACGGTGTGCGTCCGGAGCACGCGGGGCTAAGCGAAGCGCCGGCGGGCGCGGCGAGCGCGCCCTCCTCCAGTACACCCGCCTCCGGTACTCCTGCGACCGGAGCTTCTTCCGCGGCTGGAGGCAGTGCGACGGCAAAGGTTGCGAGCGCGGCAGAAGATGACGACGATGCCGATGCTCCACCGAAACCGGCTGCTGCAAAGCCGGGTACAGCCGGGCCGGTGCAGTTTTTGAAGGGCAAGATCGTGAGCAGCGATTGCTCGAAGGCTCCAGAGGCTACAGTCACAATTCTCAGCGGCATGACGACGTACAAGATGCATGCTTCGGATTACAAATCGTTGGTAGTCGTGGGCGAAGATCAGTTTTCCTGCGAGTGGAAGAACCGATTGGTCTCGGTAAACTACCGGGCGATGGGTAAGAATCAGGGTGAGTTGGTGTCACTTGAACTGCGGTGACCTGTCGATAGAGAGCGAGCGCTAGAATATGGAAGATGAGTTGGAGAACACGCGGATGGAGAATCCACTCAAGCTAAAACGCATTCATCACGTCGAATTCTGGGTGGGCAATGCCCGGCAGGCGGCTTACTTTTATCGCAAGGGATTCGGCTTTTCGCAAGTTGCATACAGCGGATTGGAGACCGGCCAACGCCAGCGAACTTCTTATGCGTTGAGCCAGGGTAAGGCGAATTTTGTTTTGACCACGCCGCTCACGCCCGATGACGCGGCCACCGAGCATATTCGCAAGCATGGCGACGGAGTTCGTGATATTGCGCTCGAAGTCGAGGATGCAGATCGCGCATTCGGCGAAGCAGTACGCCGCGGAGCTCTGCCGGCGGAGGAACCGCACGACATAACCGACGAGCACGGCACGGTTCGCCGCGGCGCGGTGCATACTTACGGAGACACGATTCATTCGCTGATTTCCTATAAGGATTACAAAGGGCCGTTTTTGCCGGGGTACGCAGCGGCGCCGGTCACGGGCGACGAATGCGGCATTCTGCGAATCGACCACATCGTTGGCAACGTGGAACTTGGCAAGATGCAGTACTGGGCGGATTATTACACACGTGTCTTCGGCTTCCATCGTTACATTACTTTTGACGATAAAGATATTTCGACCGAATACAGCGCCTTGATGAGCATCGTCATGTCGGACGATTCGCATTCGGTGAAGTTTCCCATCAATGAGCCGGCGACGGCACGCAACAAGAGCCAGATTCAGGAGTATCTCGAAGCGTATGGCGGCCCTGGCGCGCAGCACATCGCGCTGCAGTGCAAGGATGTCGTTTATACGGTCGGCAAGCTCCAACGCAACGGGCTCGATTTTTTGCGCGTTCCCGACACTTACTATGAGGCGCTGCCGGCGCGCGTGGGGCCGGTGGAAGAGCCGATGAGCGCGTTGAAGTCGCTGGGTATTCTGGTGGACCGCGACAACGAGGGCTACCTTTTGCAGATTTTTTCGAAACCCGTGGAGGATCGGCCAACGGTGTTCTTCGAGGTCATTCAGCGCAAAGGCAGCCGTGGATTTGGTAAGGGAAATTTCAAGGCTCTGTTTGAATCAATCGAGATGGAGCAGGCGCGACGAGGGAATCTGTAGTTATGCCTCAAATAAAAACGGCAGGCGCAAGGGCTGAGAAAGCGAAAACGAATTCGCACGGGAAGAGCGGTGTGCAGTATCAGTCGGGGTTTGGCAACGAGTTCTCGAGTGAAGCGGTCGAAGGCGTCTTGCCGCGCGGGCAAAATTCTCCGCAAAAAGTGGCGCACGGGTTATACACCGAGCAGTTGAGCGGCACGGCGTTTACCGCTCCGCGGGGCACGAATCGCCGAACCTGGCTTTACCGCATTCGTCCGTCGGTGGCGCATAAGCCTTTCGAACCAATGCGGCAGGGAAAGCTGCGGAGCGCGCCGTTCGATGAAGTTCCGACTCCACCGAATCAGTTGCGCTGGAAGCCGATTCCAATCCCGCCCGCGACCGAACCGACCGACTTTGTCGACGGCCTGATCACCATGGCGGGCAATGGGAACACCCACACGCACGCGGGCGTTGGTATTCACATCTACGTTGCCAACGCTTCCATGACGGACCGGTTTTTCTACAACGCCGATGGCGAGATGCTGATCGTTCCGCAACAAGGACGCCTGCTGTTGCGGACCGAGATGGGCATTCTCGAGGCCGCTCCCGGCGAGATTGCCGTAATTCAACGCGGAATTCGCTTTCGCGTCGAACTTCCCGACAAACAGGCGCGCGGTTACATCTGCGAAAACTACGGCGCACTGTTTCGCCTGCCCGATCTCGGGCCGATTGGGGCGAACGGATTGGCGAATCCGCGGCATTTTCTGGCGCCGGTGGCGGCATTTGAGGATCGCGAAGGCGACTGCCGGATTGTCGCCAAGTTTCAAGGCAGGCTCTGGTCGGCAGCAATCGATCACTCGCCGCTCAATGTGGTCGCCTGGCACGGAAACTATGTGCCATACAAATACGATCTGGCGAATTTCAATTGCATCAATACGGTGAGCTTCGATCATCCCGATCCATCGATTTATACCGTGCTGACATCGCCGTTGGAGATTCCCGGGACGGCGAATGTCGACTTCGTAATTTTTCCGCCGCGATGGATGGTCTCTGAACATACGTTTCGTCCGCCATGGTTTCATCGGAATTTTATGAACGAGTTCATGGGGCTGATTCACGGCGAATACGATGCCAAGGCGGAGGGCTTTGTGCCCGGCGGCGCGAGTTTGCACAACTGCATGGCAGGCCACGGCCCTGACACAGAGACATTTGAAAGAGCCAGCAATGCCGAATTGAAGCCGGTATATCTTGGCGATACGCTGGCATTTATGTTTGAGACCCGCTTTGTCTGCCAGCCGACGAAGTTTGCCATGGAGAGTTCCGAGCTCGATCATCAATACTTTGAGTGCTGGCAAGGGCTGCGCAAGAAATTTAAGACGTAAGGACAGCGACCACCGGCAAGCTCAGCGAGGATCTGTGATGAAAATTGAAAGAGACTTGCTGACTAGAGTTGAGAGAGACTTTCAATCAGAATCACCATGGATTGCAAGAAACTCGCCGTGGATGGCAAATTTAACTGCCGCTCTAGAGAGCAAGGCCAATATCGCTTTAATTGTGGGCGAGATTGACAACGTACCAACGATCCGAGGCCAGCTCGGATGTCTCGCCCTTGACGGCGTATTACCGCATATTGAAAAGATGTTTCGCGAACGTTTCGGAAACTACAGCGTGAGAATGGATGTTGTCTTCCTCATTTTTGTGACTGGGCCGGAGGCAGGAAAAGCGGCTGAGATCGCCGAATCGCTTCGAGCGGCCGTAGAAGCTGTGGGTACAACATTGGATGAAAGATTCAATGTCACCATGAGCTTCGGAGTAACTCAAGCCTCGTCCGATTGGGCGGCGATGCGTCTTTATTGGAAGCCGGATGTTTTCTCTCAACTGATCGCAGCGGTCGATTCAGCCATCGAATATGGCATTAGCGGAATAATAGCGAATCGTGTGTACGAACCAATGGGCCTCGACACATTCTGGAAAACGATAGCGAAACCTCCAACTTTGTCCTAAAAGCGGATTTCGGGTGTCGGGCGGGGTTCGACACCGCCATGCTCAAGCAAAGATGGACGCATGAAGCTCTGCGAACGTCTCGATCGGACAGCGATGAACGTACGAACCATGAACATGCAAGTTTCGTCGACCGTGAACAATTCTGTGAGCGCGGCAAGCGCCATCGCTGTTCTCTTGCGCGATTTGATCGACTATGCGGGGTTATTTCCTCCCGCGGTATTGGACATGGCAACGGCCGTCGCGAACTACGATACGTATTTGCACTCGGAATGGAACTGGACTGTCGGGCGTTTTATTGTCCCGAGCGCGCGGTTGCGCGAATTTGAATCGGCGTTCGCCGGGCTACCAAATCCCGCGTCTGGAGCAGGATCTACGATCTGGCGGCTGTCGGTTCTACTGGGATCCGATCCAGCGGCTGACGTTGCTCGTATCTGCGAATTCAACGCCAGAGTTTCCGGCTCGCATTCCGGCAGAAGGCCCGTCGTTGAGTCGGTCGAGGTGAAAGTTGCTGGCGAGGAAGAGATCGCGCGGCTTTCTGGCATGATTTCGGCAGAACTCGCGGTCCATTTCGAAATTCCATTGTCGAGTTGTGCGGAGTGCGTTGCGGCGGTCGCCGGCTGCGGGCGCAGAGCGAAGATCCGCACCGGCGGAGAGACCGCCGACAAGTTCCCCACTGCGGAAGGCGTAGTCGAGTTTATTCGGCTGTGTGCGGCTTCCAGCGTGCCTTTCAAAGCGACTGCGGGATTGCACCATCCGCTCCGCTCGGTGCACCGGCTTACGTATGAAGCTGACAGTCCATCGGGAATGATGCATGGTTTTCTCAATCTTTTTCTGGTGGCGTCATTTTTGCGGGCGGGAATGGATGCGGAGCTGGCTGTTCGATTGCTCGAGGAGCAGTCACCCGATGCTTTTAAGTTTGACGGCGATCAACTTGGCTGGCGAGGGCATTGGCTTAGCCATAGTGAAGTTGCCGATGCGCGGCGGAGTTTCGCTGTCTCGTTTGGGTCGTGCTCGTTTACCGAGCCTATCGAGGACTTGCGCTCCCTGGGCCTTCTATGATCGGACAGATATAAATCATCCTCTATGAAACCCGTGCTCGACGAGACCCACGATCCCAATGTCCAAAGCTGGGTTGAGTCAGCCAATGATGCCGGGTCCGATTTCCCCATTCAAAACTTGCCGTTTGGCGTTTTTCGACCGCGTGCCGAAAGTGCGGATGCGCGAGTGGGAGTTGCCATCGGAGAGAGCATTCTTGACCTGAGGGGAATGCAAAGCAAGGGCTTGCTTGCAGATAACAGCGTGCCGCTGGCGAGCGCCTGTGCGATCAATTCGCTGAATCCGTTGATGGCGCTCGGACCTGGGGCGCGGCGTGCCCTGCGGCGGCGCCTCCACACCTTGCTGCGCGACGATGCACCCGCATCCGGGCGCAGCAGCGTGTCACGGCATCTGATTGCGCAGGCCGATGTTGAGATGCTTCTGCCCGCTCAGATCGGCGATTACACCGATTTCTACGCGTCGATCTTCCACGCCACCAATGTCGGGAAACTGTTTCGCCCCGATAATCCGCTGCTGCCGAATTACAAATACGTTCCGATTGGCTATCACGGACGGGCCTCTTCGCTGGTCGTGTCAGGAACACCGGTCCGTCGTCCCTGTGGCCAGACGCGCGATGCAGCCTCGAATGATGCTCCGAAATTCGGCCCAACCAGGTCGCTCGATTACGAACTGGAAGTGGGCTTCTTCGTCGGCACCGGAAATTCATTGGGAGAAACCATTCCGATCGCCGAAGCCGAAGAACATATTTTCGGTATCTGCCTGGTGAACGACTGGTCGGCGCGCGATATTCAGGCTTGGGAATATCAACCGCTCGGTCCTTTCCTGGCGAAAAATTTCGCGACTTCCATTTCGCCGTGGGTGGTGACGATGGAGGCGCTCGCTCCGTTTCGCACGGCTGCCTTCGCGCGTGCGGAGGGCGATCCGCCGCCATTGCCTTACCTTTTCGATGAGAGCGATCAGCGGTACGGTGGTCTCGAATTGTGGCTGGAAGTTTCTATCTTGTCGCCGCAGATGCGCGAGGCTGGCGTCGCTCCTGTCGTTTTGGGCAGCAGCAATTTTCGCGACATGTACTGGACTATGGCGCAGATGCTTGCCCATCACGCGAGCAATGGCTGCAATCTGCGAGCCGGCGATTTGCTGGCCAGCGGAACGGTCTCGGGCGCGGAGAAAACGGCGCGTGGATGCCTGCTGGAACTCACTTCGCGCGGCGCGGACCCGGTTACGCTTCCGAGTGGCGAGCGGAGGAAATTTCTGGAAGATGGAGACGAGGTTATCCTTCGCGGATGCTGCGAACGCGAAGGGTTTCGACGCATCGGCCTTGGCAATTGCCGGGGGACGATCTTGCCGGCTTCCACCTCCTGACATGGCCGCACTTGCTGTCGGACGGCGGTAAAGGACTTCAACGATTCCACCCATTGAGGCGGCACCGCGAAATCCATGATAAGAATCTTGCAAATCTCTAGTAAATACATGGACAAAATATAGTATAATTTTATGCTTGGGTGAAAGCCCTGCGGGGCAAAGCCCGTTGCGAGGAGGCGAATGTGCCGAAATACGTGATCGAGCGTGAGATTCCGGGAGCGGGCAAATTGACCGCTCAGCAACTGAGAGTGATTTCGCAGGCTTCGTGCGGCATTGTACAGACGCTGGGGCCGCAGATTCAGTGGATTCAAAGCTATGTGGCCGACGACAAAATCTACTGCGTGTACATCGCTCCCAACGCCGACATTATTCGCGAGCATGCCCGGCGAGGTCAATTCCCGGCCAACCGCATCGCGGAAGTTAAGACCGTGATCGACCCCACCACGGCCGAGGTCGCACTGGCACGCTCCTAGCGCCCCCTAGCGCTGGCGGCACATTGCGTGAAGAGGTTAGGCCAGGTTTCTAAGGGCAACGCTATGGGCGACTTCTATCTTTACTCCGGCAATCTCTGCCGCCGAGTCAGGCACTGCCCGAAAGGGATCTTCCCGTGTATTCTGGTGCGCGTCACAACTTACGCAGCTCCAAACGGGAGAAACCTGTGGCGGAAGAACGCACGATTCCATGCGACACGCTGCAAAATACCTCGCCGCTTAACGGCAAGGACGGCCACGGCGCAGCTGTCTTCGCCGGGTTC